>CACZRJ010000258.1 GCA_902783535.1 uncultured Ruminococcus sp.
GGCTTACAGCCGATATGCTGGTGCTCCGGTTTCAGAAAACAATGTCCTGAAACCGGAGCACCTTCAGCTATGACTTCTGTGAATTGAGCGCCGCATCGTCAATCTTTCCCCAGGCGCCGTTTCCGCTTCCCTCGCATTCGACATGAATGCCTACGGTCACGACCGCCCCGTTGGATATTTCTATCCCCTCCACAGTCTCGGTATCCCAATTTCCATAGGACGAGATGTTCATTGGTTTTCTCCCGACTTCCTCTCCGTCAACAAGTGCATAGGAATATATATTTGTTTTTCCGCCGTCGCCGCCCATGATCGATATGGCGAACTTGTATGTTCCTTCCGGCAGATTATCGACCGTCTGCTCCAGGTCGAAGGAGACCGAGTTCTTTGCCGCACTCCAGAAATGATAATGCCACGTGCCGCTCAGGGAGTCCGTCTTCTTGTCTTCGACATTCAGTTGATCCGCTTTTCCGTACTGCTTCACGGTCCAGCCGTCTTCGGTCCCGTCTTCGAATCCGCCGTTCTTCAGATAGTTGAATTCGACCAGATTCAGGTTGCAGACCGCCTCCCGTTCACCGGCTTTTCCGGTGATGCGGTGCTTTCCGGGTCCGCCCGCCTTCATGGAAGCGATCTGCTCCTCCGTGCAGTTCCAGACGACGTCGACCGGCTGCTTGGAGTCGTCGGTCATCACGGCGTTGACTTTGTCGGGAAGCAGGACTTCCCCATTCAGGTCGGCCGTCAGTTCCAGGTCTTCCAGCGCGTCGACGGTGATCTCCGTCTCGTTGCCGTAGCGGACGAGGTTGAAGACGCGCAGCGACTCCAGCGCTTTTCCGTCCGCGTCGAAGAAGGCCTGATTGTCGACGGCTGTCCCGCCGAAATACTTGCCGGCGTCATCCGGGTCATAGGCCGAAGCGTAGCTGGATGCCCATCCGGAGCCGAATTTTTCCCACTTCTGCTTGTTCTCTTCATAGGAGTTCCGGCCGACGGTGATCCAGGCGCCTTCCCAGTAGACGACACCGATGCCGGCCTTCAGTCCGTTCGCGACCGTGTCGATGACGTTGCGCATGTGGTTCGCCTGTCCCTGAACGGTGTACGGATAGGACTTGGTGACGGTGCCCCCGTCGGAGATCGTGTTTCCGAAAAAGTCCGTGTCCTCCGCAGTGAACGCGTAGGAGGTCTCCATGACCATCACTTTCTTCCCGTAGTCGTCCGTCACCTTGTTGAGGACCTTCGTCAGGTTCTCCAGCGTGCCGTGCCAGTAAGGGTAATAGGAGGAAGCGAAAACGTCGTAGTCGACGTTGTAGTAAGCGAGTTTTTTGGAATAGTCCTCGTAGTTCGTCACCTGCTCCGGATTTGCGAAATGGAGCGCCACGAGCGCGTTCGGATAGACTTCGCGGACCGCTTTGGATCCGGAGGAGAACAGCTGTTGCATGTTGAACCAGACTTTTTCGCCGCAGAAGCTCCCGTTCGTCTCGTTTCCGATCTGGACCATCCCGACGTCCACCCCTGCGCTGCGGAGCTGCTTCAGACTGTCCTTCGTATACTCATAAAGCGCCTTCGACTTGTCTTCGATCGTCATGCCCTTCCACGCGAGCGGGACCATCTGTTTTCCGGGATCCGCCCAGAAGTCGGAATAATGGAAGTCGACCAGCAGACGCATGCCGTTCGCCGTCGCGCGCTTTCCGATCTCCACTGCCGAGGCGATGTCGTTGTTGCCGCCGCCGAAGCCGTGACCGTCCTTGTCGAACGGATGGTTCCAGACCCGGACGCGGATGTAGTTCACGCCGTTGTCGGAAAGCAGTTTGAAGAGATCGGTCTCCTTTCCGTCGAAACCGTAATACTTCACGCCGCTGGCCTCTTCGGCGAGAACGGACGAAATGTCCATGCCGAGGATAAAGTCGTCGGGAAGGTTCTCCACCTTTTTCACGTAGAGGGAACTGCCCTCGATCTTCGGCTTCGGAGTGATCTTAATTTCCGGGACCGTTCCGCATCCCGCGGCGGCCGCCGTCAGAATGACGAGGACGCATCCGAGCAGCGCGCACCGGATCCGCCTTGACGCGGTTCCCCGCCCGGAGGAAAGACGTGCTTTTTTCATGATGGTTTCCTTTCATTTTTGCGGCATATTTCAGTCGAATGTCACAGACTGCGGCCAGCCGCCTTTCCTCCATGATACACGTCTGCCGGGATTTTGTCAATCCCGGCAGAAATTCAGTGCATATGGATGGATTAAGCTTTCGACTGCGCGATCAGTTTGCGGAGCAGATCCGCGAACTGCCGTTTGTCCGTGTCGTTTTCCTTCAGCGAAATGCCGTTCGTCTGTTCCAGGATCCCTTCGAGTCCCCTGTCCTCTCCGAGATACTCGCTTCCGTGCAGAAGCATGGACAGTTCGACGACGGAGGCAGCGAACCGGAAATCGGCGTCCGGCGTTTCCGTATACGCGTCTTTTCCGATCGCGTAAGTGTTCAGCTTCGACTCCTTTTCTCCCGGCTCCTTGTAACGTACGGAAAGCGCCATCCAGTCTTTCGTGTCTTCCGCCGCCTGTTTCGCCTTCTCCGTCAGTTTCAGTTCGTAGCAGACGGTCACGCATCTGCCGGCGCCGATCTCGCCGGCGTCCTTCGTATCGTCCTCGAAATCCTCCGCATTCAGCAGGCGGTTCTCATACCCGACCAGCCGGTATTCGGAAACGTATTCCGGGTCGAACGTCAGCTGAAGCTTCACGTCCTCCGCGACCGTATACAGCGTGCTGACGAGGTCCGTGCAGAAGACTTTTTCCGCTTCGTACAGGCCGTCGATGTAGTAATAGACGCCGTTGCCGTTGTCCGCGAGCGTCTCCATTTTCGCGTCCTTGTAGTTCCCGGTGCCGAATCCGAGCACGGACAGGTAGACGCCGTGCTCCCGCTGTTCCGTCACGAACGACTTCAGTTCCTCCTCGGAGGAGATCCCGACGTTCAGGTCGCCGTCGGACGCCAGGATGATCCGGTTGTTTCCGCCGGTGATGAAGTTCGCCCGCGCGATCTCGTACGCCTTCCGGAGCCCGGCCTCGCCGTTCGTTGCGCCGGAGGCTTTCAGTCCTCTGACAGCGCCGAGGATCCTTTCCTTCTGCGTGCCTTCGCACGCGGTCAGGACGACCTCCTCTTTTCCGGAATAGGTCACGACGGAAACGACGTCCTTCTCCGTCAGACGGTCGGTCAGGTATTCGAAGGCCGTTTTCAGAAGCGGAAGCTTGTCGTCGGAATTCATGGATCCGGAGACGTCGATCAGGAAAACGAAGTTGTTCCCCTCGCTTTTGACCTTTTCCTCCGTCTTAAAGCCGAGCCGCATCAGGGCGACGTCCGGATTCCACGGACATGCGGAAATCATCGGGGACACGCCGAACAGTTCCCCGCTTTCCGGCATCCTGTAATCGTAGGTGAAGTAGTTGATCATTTCCTCCGTCCGGAGCGACGGGCCGAAATAGCGGAGAAAACCTTCGAGGTCATATCCCTGATTCACAAGCTTGCGGAAGTACGCGTAGGAAGCGGTGTCCACGTCCGCGGAAAACGTCGAGACCGGTTCCGTTTCCGTTTTCAGAAACTCGTTTTCGATGATCTTCCCGTAGTCTTCGTCCCGCACGGGGATGACCGGTTCCTCCTGTACGGTTGGAATCTGTTCCGCTTCGTTCGTTCTGTTGTACGCGAAGCCGTTTTCCGCCGGTATCAATGGCCCCGCCTGCCCGGAGGGCGCTGCGGCGCAGGAGGCTAATAAAACCGCCGCCAGGACGAGCGTCAAAACTGTCAGAATCTGCTTTTTCATGATGTTGTTCCTTTCTCTTTTCGATGATCTCGCTTCACGCGCGTCCGACGATGTCGGAAACGAGCGAAACGATCCTGCCTTCCGGAATCAACTCCGGTTCGTAGTCGAAAAGCGTGCCGTAGCCGACGTTGCCGGGCGAGAATGCCAGATAGGGCGTGACGACGGTGCCGTCTTCCCGCAGGATCCACATTTTCACGTCCGCGCGTCCGCCTTCAAGCCGTCTCCCTGCCTTGCCGGACGTCGCAACGAGGGACACCAGCCTGTCCGACTGCGCCTTCGTCAGCGCGACCGAACGGCAGACGCCGTCTGTTTCCGTCCGCCAGACGAGCTGCGGCGTTCCGAAGATGTTTGCGTCTCCGGTCCCGGCGACGGTCTGTCCTTTGCCGGCGTTTTTCAGGACGTCCGCCAGCGGGTCCTTCTTCGCTTCCTGCGCGGGCTCTTCCGCCCGGTCTCCGGACGGTTCCGCGTTCTGGCCGGACTCGGCCGGCAGCGGACCCGGTCCCTGCAGCAGGATCCCGCGGATGGCGAATCTGATCAGGACGGCGAACAGAATGACGGCGCACGCCGCGCTGAGGGAAATGACGGCTGCGGGCGGAAGCCGGAAGCCCCGGCGCATTCTTTTCGCCTTTTCCCTGTTTTCGGAATAGGAGGAAGCCTCTTCCAGGAACGCGTCGTCGATCCCGTTCAGTTCGTCCATCAGGAATTCCGTCAGCCGGCCGTCCTGCGGTTCCCCGCGTCCGGCAGTCTGTTCCTTTTTCACAGCAGTCCCTCCTTTTCCAGAATCTTTCTCAGCGCTTCGCGCGTCCGCATCAGCGTCACCTTGACGTTCGACGTCCGCATCCCGGTCTCCTTCGCGACCTCCTCGACGGACTTTCCGTAGAAATACCTGAGGACGAACGCGACCCGCTTCCGCTGCGGCAGTTCCTTCAGGAACCGGTTGACCGTCTCCGTCAGCATCCCTTTTTCCAGTTCCCTTTCCGCGGGATCCTGCTGCGCGGAGTCCGGGATCGCGTCGGTCAGTTCCGTTTCGATGAGGAATCCGCCGCGCTTTTCCGCATGCGCCGAACGGTATCTGGAGATCGAGATCCTGCGCACCAGTTTCGCGAAATACGCGCCGAGTTTTTCCGGCTTCGCGGGCGGGATGGCGTTCCAGGCGGCGAGCAGGGCGTCGTTCACGCACTCCTCCGCGTCCGTCCTGCTTCCGGTCAGCGATTCGGAGATCCCGAGCAGCATGGCACTGTATTTGTTCTGTGACTGACGGATGGCGTCTTCGTCCCTGCTCCAGAACAGAGCGACGATGGCGGCGTCTTCCATACGCGGATCCTGTCCTTTCCGAAAAAGAAGTCCCTTCGCGTTGTACGGATGCACGCTTTTCGTTTTTCCTTTTTTCTCTTTCACTCACAGAACTCGCGAAAAAGGAGGAAAAGGTTACATCCGGACGGACTGTTTTTCATTTCTTTTTTTCAGAATACCACATTTCCGGATGCCGCGCAAGCCCCGCGCATGCCGAAATTCCCGGCCGCCGTCCGGCAAAAGAGCTTCTTTCGGCACGAAAAACGGTTTACAACCGGCAGCCGTTATGATATGATGACATAGAAAAAAACCGGGAGAACTTTCATGGCAGCAGTCAGTTCAGGCAAAAACGGCAAAGAGATCTCAAGGCGGTACGTCAATCCGGACTTCCCGCATTTCGTGCACGGGGCCGATTACAATCCGGAGCAGTGGAAACACGACAGGACAATCTGGGACGAGGACATGCGTCTGATGCGTCTCGCCAACTGCAACGAGATGACGGTCGGCATTTTTTCATGGGCGGAGATCGAGCCGTCCGAAGGAACATTCGATTTTTCCGTTCCGGACGAGATCCTCGACAAAATCCACCGTGCCGGCGGAAAAGTGATCCTCGCAACCCCGTCGGGCGCGCGTCCGCGCTGGCTCGCCGAGGCTTATCCGGAAGTCCTCCGCGTGTCGCCGGAGGGACAGCGGTATGCGTTCGGCGAACGCCACAACCACTGCTACACCTCCCCCGCCTACCGCGAGAAGGTGAAGACGGTCAACACGATGCTCGCGCGCCGCTATGCAAGCCACCCCGCGGTCATCGGCTGGCACGTTTCCAACGAATACGGAGGCGAATGCTTCTGCCCGCTCTGCCGGGAAGCCTTCCGGGAATACCTGCGGAAGAAGTTCGACAACGACATCGGGAAGCTGAACATCGCATACTGGACCGCCTTCTGGAGCCACACCTATACCGATTTCTCCCAGATCGAGCCGCCCTCCCCGCTGACCGACAGGTCCATTCACGGGCTGAATCTCGACTGGAGACGGTTCGTCACCCTGCAGACGGCCGACTTCATGAGAGCGGAGGTCGAACCGCTGAAGGAAGCGGATCCGTCGAAGCCCGTCACGACGAACATGATGTGCGGCTACGAGGGCCTCGACTATTTCAAGTTCAGGGACATCCTCGACTTCGCGTCCTGGGATTCCTATCCGCAGTGGCATTCCGGTGACCAGGAAGCCGCCGCATCCGAGGCCGGATTCTGGCACGACTTCTACCGCTGCCTCAAAA
>CACZRJ010000259.1 GCA_902783535.1 uncultured Ruminococcus sp.
GGACGCACTAGTCGATAACGTCTGCGTATGTTCTCATGAATCATTTCTGGTGACATTTTCCGACGGAACGGAAATACGGGTCTGATTTTTCCGGCTTCGTCACGATTGACAAACAGTGGATAATGTGCTATGGTCTATGCTGTTCTATGCCGTGAAAGGAGCATTGACAAATGGAAAAGACGAAAGAAAAGAATCAAGCCACTTTTTGGAAGATCACCGCGTTGGCGCTCGCCATCGCTCTTGCCATCGTCCTGATCAGAGGGATCGTTTCACAGCGCTGCGCAGCCCCGGCTGTCCCGTCGGACAATACGGACCCGCTGTCCCTCTGGACTGAGAGCGCACCATTGAAAAAGAACTGACCTCATACGTCAAAGCCGTGACGGATCCCAAATCGTCCGACTTCATCCCCGTTGAGGACAGGATCGCCATCTTCGACATGGACGGAACGCTCTGCTGCGACGATCTTGTCCGCGAGAACGGGAACATGAAGAAAGCGGACGCGATGCGCGAGGACTGCCGGAAAAACGGCTGGACCGCCGTGTCCATGAGAGACGACTGTACGACCATCTACGGAGACAACATCGTCAGAAAAACGAAATAACCGGAACACCGTTTCATACCAAGGATCCCCCGGCCGGAGCCGGGGGATCTTTCATATCAGACCTGATTCAGCTGAGCGTGATGTCGAGCACCATCATGAGGACGAATCCGAGCGAGAACGCGATCGTTCCCCAGTTCGAGTGCTTTCCCTTGGACATTTCCGGGATCAGTTCCTCCACGACGACGTAGATCATCGCGCCGGCGGCGAACGCCTGCAGGAACGGCAGAATGGTCACGACAGCGCTTGCAGCGAGCAGCGTCAGGACCGTCGCGATGGGTTCGACGATGCCGGAGAGCGCTCCGAGCAGGAAGGTCTTCCCTTTTTTCATGCCCTCCGCGCGCAGCGGCATGGAAACGATGGCGCCTTCGGGGAAATTCTGGATGGCGATGCCGATGGACAGGATCAGAGCGGCGGCGAATCCGATGTCGTTCTGATTGCTGAGCCAGCTTGCGCAGACGACGCCGACCGCCATGCCCTCGGGGATGTTGTGCAGCGTCACCGCGAACATGAGACGGGTCGTTTTCTTCCATCCGCGCTGCGGGCCTTCCTTCTGCCCGTTCAGATGGATGTGCGGGGTGACGATATCCAGAAGCAGCAGGAATCCGATGCCAGTCAGAAAGCCGAGCGCGACCGGCAGGACGGACAGTTTCCCCTTGTTGGCTCCTTCCTCCAGCGCCGGTAGCAGAAGGCTCCAGACGGACGCCGCGACCATGACGCCGGCGGCAAATCCGGACAGGACTTTCTGAATGTTTTCCGATAATTGATCCTTGAGGAAGAACACCATCGCCGAACCGAGAACGGTCCCCGCGAATGGGATCAGGATGGTCATGATCAGATTCAGAGTCATATGCGAGCCTCGATTCTCAAAGAATGACGGACGTCAGTCGTCGGCGCTTCTGCCCGCTCCGCCGTCCAGTTTGTCCAGTTCCCCACTGTCGAACAGTTCGAGGAACGCTTTCACGTAATCAGGATCGAACTGGGTCCCGCTGCCTTTGACGAGTTCCGAACGGATGACGTCCTTCGGAAGTCCCTTGCGGTAGATTCGGTCGGAATACATGGCGTCGTAGGAGTCCGCGATGGAAACGACGCGCGCGAACGCAGGAATGTTCTTTCCTGCCAGACCGGTCGGATATCCTTTTCCGTCGTAGCGTTCGTGATGATACAAAGCGACGTCCGCGGCGCCCGAAAGTTCAGGCGACCCCTGCAGGATCTCCGCGCCGACCTCGGTATGGGACTTGACGGCATGGAACTCCTCGTCCGTCAGTCTGCCGGGCTTGTTCAGCACCAGATCGGGCACCCCGACTTTTCCGATGTCGTGCAGCAGCGCTTCCCAATGCAGCGCCGACTGTTCCTCCGCCGACCAGCCGAGTTTCCTCGCCAGCGCGACCGCGTAAACGGATACGCGGAAGGAGTGGCCGTTCGTGTAGGAGTCTTTCGCATCGATGACCCGCGCGAGCATCAGCGTGGTTTCCTGGTTCTTGATCTCCAGACGTTTCGCCTGCTCGGTGATCGTCTTTGTATGTTCGGCGACTTCCCTGTCCAGACGCTCCGTGTACTCGTTGTCGGCAAGGACCATTCTATGGTACTGGATCATCGCGATCGCGTTGAAGACCGCCAGACTCGCGAACAGGATCGGGATCCGGTTCATCACCATTTCGGAATAATACTGGGCGACATACTGCCGGAGCGGCGTATAGAAAAGAACGGAGTAGAAGACGATATAGTAGGCGGAAATGATCAGTCCGTATTTCACGCTGACGAAATAGCAGAGACCGATCGGCATCAGGAAAGACCAGAAGACAGCCGTTCCGTCAGCAGTTCCCATAATCGTGTAATATGTGAAAGCGACCGCGCAGAAGGCAGTCGGGACCAGGATGGCGAGTTCGCGTTTCTTGAAGACGCCCGCGAGCAGAGCGCACGCAACGCCGCCGAGAAAAGTCGCGACAGACGGGATCAGCGCGGCATATCTCGCCGCAGCGAGATTGATAACGATCAGCACGGCGCCGAGCAATGCGGTAAAGCAGGAGACGATCGTCAGCGCGAGCAGATTGATCTTCAGACGCTTCCCGACGTAAATGGGCGTGGAGATGTCTTTCCACACTTTGCGTAAAGCTTTCAAGGGTATTCCTCCTTTCAGAGGATGAAAAACTAAAATATCACGAGAGCATCCTACCACATCTTCGTCGCTGTTGCAAGGTTTATTCCACATTTTTGTCTTTTCTCACAATCCGGTTCGCAAACATGTCTTTTCTTCTTGCAAAGAGACGAAATCCGTGCCATAATGGTACAGGAAAAGGAACCATGTAATGGGAGGCCGAAAGGAAAACATGCGTTACAGAGCACTTGGAAAGACAGGGCTGCGCGTCAGCGAGATCGGATTCGGCGGCGAATGGCTGGA
>CACZRJ010000260.1 GCA_902783535.1 uncultured Ruminococcus sp.
AGCAGGCAGATACTCTTTTTTCTGAACTGGGGCTGAATTTGACGACAGCGTTCAATATTTTCCTCAGGCAGTCCGTTCGTGAGCAGCAGATTCCTTTTCAGGTGAGCAAGAACGTACCGAACGCGGTCACGCTTTCTGCAATGGATGCATCAGAAAAGGGAGAAGATCTGTACGGGCCTTATGACAGCGTGTCGGATCTGATGGAGGCGCTTAATGCTTAATGTCGAGTTCACCGGTCAGTTCAAAAAAGACTATAAGCTCGCTGTCAAAAGAGGCTGTGATCCGAAGGAACTGGAGGCAGTTATTACCCTGCTTGTCAATGAACAGCCTTTGCCTGAAAAATACAGAGATCATGCACTGACAAATTCCCGAAATTATAAGAATGTGCGGGAATGTCACATCGAGCCGGACTGGCTGCTTGTTTATAAGATCCTGGAGGAGACATTGATTCTCAGGTTGATCCGGACCGGCAGCCATAGCGATCTATTTTAAAGTCGACTTTGCGTTTACGAGGCGGAAATGTATCGAAAGAAAGACCGGGAAGCGTTTTTCGCTTCCCGGCGTTTGTTTTTGTATTCTGCAATGCCGTCAGACGGCGTTCGTCAGCAGAAAAAATCCGATGGCGACGACCAGCGCGGCGAATCCCGCGACCGAAACGAAGGTCAGTTTCCGGTCGGAGTTACCTCTTTTCGATGACCTCGCGCAGTTCGGCAATTTCCTTTTTCGTCAGTTTCTCGTCGCCGAGCAGCGCGGAAAACAGCGCTTTTCTCGAACCGCCGTAAAGTCTGTTCATGAGGTTGTCGCCCTCGATCTTGCAGGCCTGGTCTTTGGAAATGAGCGCGTGAACGTGGAATTTGGGATTCACTCTCTCGGCATATCCCTTTTTGATCACTTTGGTGATCATGGTATACGTGGTATGGATGTCCCAGTTGAATTTCTTCTTTCCTGCTTCGCTGATGGCGGCGGCGGTGCCTCCGTCGTTTTCCCAGATCAGCTCCATGACTTTCAGTTCGCTTTCAAAAAACTGCATGACTCTTTTCGCCGTGCGGTCCGCGCTTTTTTTCGCGGAAGGGAGCGGCATCCTTTCTTCATATATATTTTTTTACAAGATGATATTACAAAAATAAACGCCGTTTGTCAAGACCTGTCTTTTTCTTTTTGTACGTTTTTTCGCGCTTTTGCGCAATAACGGGCGCGGACGCTCCCTTTCCGGGCGCGTCCGCGCTGTATTTTTCCGTTTTCAGTTTTCCGCGGAGAAGATCCCGCGCAAGGCGTCGTACAGTCTGTCCGGCTCGACCGGTTTGGAGAGATGCAGATCCATGCCCGCCTCCCGGGTGCGCTGAACGTCCTCGTCGAACACGTTCGCCGTCATGGCGATGATCGGGATGGTCTTCGCGTCAGGGCGGTCCAGAGCGCGGATGGTCCTGCACGCGGTCAGCCCGTCCATGACGGGCATGCGGACGTCCATCAGGATCGCTTCGTAGTATCCGGCCGGATGGCTTTCGAACATCTCGACGGCGATCTTTCCGTTTTCGGCGCGTTCGGATACGATCTCTTCGAGGTCCAGAAGGTCCGCGAGGATCTCCGCGTTCGCGTCCACGTCCTCCGCCATCAGCACGCGGTGGCCGGCCAGGCTGCTTTCTTCCGGAACAGGCTCCGTTTCCTCAGGCTCCGGTCCGGAGACCCCGCAGCCCCTGCGGTCCAGGACGTTGTGGATGGTCCGCAGCAGGTTGTCGGCGAACAGCGGCTTTCCGGTCATTTCGTCCACGCCCGCCTTTTTCGCGTCTTCGTCGACGATGTCCCAGTTGTAGGCGGTCAAAATGATCACGGCCGTCTTTCCTCCGTCGAATGCACGCAGCTTCTTCGTGACTTCCATGCCGCTCATGTCCGGCATCTTGTAGTCGGTCAGCAGGAAATCGAACGGATGTCCCCCGTCGAACGCCTCCCTCATCTTCTCAAGCGCCTCCGAAGGCGAAGTGAACGCCGTCGGGCGGATGCCGATGGATTCCAGAACGACGGAAGCGTGTTCCAGGGCGATCTCGTCGTCGTCCAGAACGGCGGCCGTCAATCCCTCGGGAATGACCAGCCTGCTGTCCGAGCGGAAGGTCCGTTCGGACGGCTGCAGTCCGACGGTCACGGTGAACACGGATCCGACGCCTTTCTCGCTCTCGACCTCGATGTGTCCGTTCATCATTTCGACGAGGTTCTTCGTGATGGCCATGCCGAGACCGCTCCCGCCGTACCGGTTGGTCGTGGTGGCGTCCTCCTGCGAAAACGCGTCGAACAGCTTCGGGATGTATTCCTTGTCCATGCCGACGCCGGTGTCCTGCATCGTGAACTTCAGCATTCTGACGTTATCCGCGCCGGATCCCGCCTCCTCCGCGGTCAGCGTCACGCTGCCGGGAGCTTCGGTGAACTTCACGGCGTTGCCGAGGATGTTGATGAGCACCTGCTTCAGTTTCAGGTCGTCGCCGATGTAATAGTCGGAAACGCGCCCGGCGATCCGGCACTCGTAGCGGAGCCCCTTGTCGTTGCACTGCCCGTTGATGATGACGTTCACCTGGTCGATCAGTTCGCGGAAGGAGAACTCGTCCGATTTGAGCACCATGCGTCCGGACTCGATCCGGCTCATGTCCAGAATGTCGTTGATCAGCCCGAGCAGATGCTTCGCGCTGCCGCCGATCTTCTCCAGATGCTCCCGGGTGCGCGGGGTCAGTTCCGGATCCCGGAGCGCGATGTTGTCCAGACCGATGATCGCGTTCATCGGCGTGCGGATCTCGTGGCTCATGTGCGAAAGGAAACTCGTCTTCGCGCGGCTGTTCTCCTCGGCGAGCGCCTTCTCCACCTCGATCTGCTTTTCGCGCTTCTGGATCAGCGCGTAAATGACGAACAGAACGGCGAGCGCCGCCACGATGGTCACGATCTGGATGGCCGTTTCGACCGAGACGGTCTGTTCGAGCGCTTCCTGCGTGATCTCGCCCGAAGCAGAGCGTTCGATCGCGGAATTGACCGACTGCCGCATCCAGACGGTGGAGGAGAAGATGATCAGCCCGAGCAGGATGATCCACGCGACCGTCGAGCGGCCGAAATGATGCGCCTTGTCCTTCCGGAGGACGAGATAGAAGAGGACGAACCCGAGCAGGCCCCAGGCGGCGAGGATGAAATAGGATTCCGCGGACAGCGTGTCGACGGAAGTGATGTTCGGGATCAGGAAAATGAGCGTGAACGCGAGCGAAATGACGAGCCCGGCGAGCCCGAAGACGGCCATGCTCTTTTTCTTTGACTGCCTTCCGACGCGCAGAGCGGCCGCGGACGTGAACGCGAAGGCGATGGTCGCGCCGACCGTCGTGACGTCGACGATCCAGCTGATCGCCGTCCTGCCGAAGAAGGGCAGGATGACCGAGACGGCCAGGATGCAGAGGATGGCCCGGGCCGGAACGCCGCGCGGGTCCCGCTTCCCGATCCCTTTCGGGAACAGTCCGTCCTCGCTCATCGCCGAGATCAGGCGGCTGAGCGCGATGTAGTTGCCGATGATGCCGGTGAAGATGGCCCCGACAGCGGCCAGCCCGAGGATCGCGCTTCCCGCGTTCCCGAGCCACGCGTGCCCGGAGAAGAAGACCGGCTGCGAGGCGATCGTTCCGGCGTTCATGCCGAGGTTTTTGATGTAGTCGATCCAGGACGAATATCCTTCCGGCGTCGCGGAGACCGCGATCAGCGTCAGGACGATGTAGACGGCAGACGCGGCGCCGACCGCGAACGCCATGATCTGAAAGGATTTCTTCAAATGGAATTTCGCTTCCCCCGCGGAATGCGAGATGGACTCGAATCCGACGAACGCCCACGGCGCGAGCGCGAAAATGGTCAATGTCCCGGCCGCGGGCGTCAGCCCGTCGGCGAAGAACGGCTTCGCCGTTTCCGGCATGCCGCCGGACTTGAACAGGACCGCGAAGAAGACGGCGAGCGCGCCGGCGACGAGCAGGACCGCCATGAAGATCTGCACGGCCGCGCCCAGACGCTTTCTGAGGCAGACGAGCGCGCCGGCGGTCATGGCGAACGCGATCAGGAGCAGTTCGCCGAAATAGACGTCGAACCCGGCGATCTGGTAGTGGAATCCGAACTGGAAGACGTTGCCGAGCAGCGTCCGCGCGATCAGAGGCAGCGCGGTCGCGTTCGCCCACAGGACGGCGATATAGGTCAGCAGCAGGAACCACGCGGCGATGAAGCCGTGGTCGTATCCGAAGACCTTCTTCGTATACGTGTACGCGCCGCCGCAGTCCGGATAGACCTGCATCAGGTTGTGATAGTTCCGGGCAAGCACGAGCATGACCAGCCCGCCGAGCAGGATGCCGATCAAGGTCCCGAGCGGTCCCGCGAGCGGAAGGAAGGTCGTGCCGGGCATGACGAAGGAGCCCCAGCCGACCGCGCATCCGAACGCGAGCGCCCATGCCCCGAGCACAGACAGATATTTGTTTCCGCAGGGTCCGGTTCCGTTGTTGTTTGTCATATCAGTGAACCACCTCTTCAGCAGACCGCGTCAAGCGGCAAATTTCAGGGATTTCAGACCGTTTCTTCCTCGTAGGCCCGGATGCCTTCCTCCGCCTTCCGGTGCATGTTTCGGACGAGTTCGACCTTCCGCGACACCTCTTCGTCGGTCATCTGCCGCGTTTTTCCGGGGCGGAATTCCTCCGACAGCTCGGAGGCGACGGCATACAGATTCAGCATTCCGAGGTTGGCGCAGACGCCTTTCATGGCGTGCGCGCTCTCGAACATGGCCGTGGCGTCCTTACGCGCCCAGGCGTCGTAGAGATTCGGGAAGATGTCGTTCGACGGAAGTCTGCGGATGTGCTTGTCGATCAGTTTTTCGATCCTCAGCACCCGTACGGCGGCGTCGTAGTCCCCGCCGATCCGTTCGTATAGTTCTTTCAGCGTCATGATGTTCTTTCCTTTCCCGGCGTTGTCCTTTCTTTCGGGTCACCGTCTCCGCAGCCGGAAGCGGACGGAAAAATGAAACGATGCATAGTAATGTTCCGCTGACCGTCAGGTGCGGATGTATTTCTTCAGCGCGCTGTAGAGCGTTTCCGCGTCGGCCGGTTTGGACAGATGCGCGTTCATGCCGGCTTTTTCCGTTTCCCGGACGTCGCTTTCCAAAGCGTTCGCGGTCAGCGCGAGGATCGGGACGGTCTTCGCGTCCTCCCTGTCCAGCTTCCGGATCTCGCGTGCGGCCGTCAGTCCGTCCATGACCGGCATCCGGAGATCCATGAGCACGGCGTCGTATGTTCCCTCGGGAGAGGAAGCAAACTTTTCCACGCCCGCCTTTCCGTTCTCCGCCCAGTCGCTTTCCATCCCTTCCAGTTCCAGCAGGTCGGAAACGATCTCCGCGTTGTCCGGGACGTCCTCGACGATCAGGACCCGCTTTCCGGCGAGCGAAACTTCCCCGCCTTCACGGCCGTCCGGCCCGGAGACCTTTTCCATCGGGACGGAGATGGAGAATACGCTCCCTTCGCCGAGAACGCTGTCGACGGAAACGGTCCCGCCGATGTGCTCCGCGATCATTTTCATAGCTGCGAGCCCGTTGCCCAACGTCTCCTCGGACGCGACCCGTTCGAAGAAGTTCGGAAGCAGTTCGGGCGCGATCCCTCTTCCCGTATCCTTCACGGAGAACGTGACGACCGGTTTTTGGCTTCCGGGATCCGTCCGGACGGACAGTTCCACATATCCGCTCTCCGTGTATTCGACCGCCTTGTCCAGCAGCGTGACGACGGTCTGCTCCAAGCGCATTTCGTCTCCCACGTACCTGCCGAAGACGTCTTCCGGGATATCCGTCCGGAATTCCAGTCCCTTCGATCCGCAGGAGATCTCCGCGACGGCGCAGAGCGTGTCCAGGACGTCCTTCATGGAGAATTCGACGTTCTTCGCGGCGAACTCCCCGGTCTCGATGCTGCTGAAGTCCAGAACGTTGTTGATCAGCACGAGCAGGTGCTGCGAGCTCCGTTCGATCTTCTCCAGGTGCTGCCGGGTGTCCGGATGCAGGTTCGGGTCCTTCAGCGCGAGCGCGTCCAGGCCGATGATGACGTTCAGCGGCGTCCGCATCTCGTGGCTGACGTCCGAAAGGAACGCGTTCTTCGCGCGTCTGCTCTCCTCCGCCGCCTTCAGTTCCGCCTCGATCTCCTGATGTTTCGCCAGCCGGACGGTGATCCCGTTCAGCATGAAATACATGACCGTGACGAAAATGCTCCCGCCGAACAGGATCCCGGAGATGATCAGGTCGGGTTCGCCGAAAAT
>CACZRJ010000261.1 GCA_902783535.1 uncultured Ruminococcus sp.
AACCGCAAAAGGGACGGCGATGAGCCGTCCCTTTTGTCTGTGTCATTTATTTGCGGGATCCGGAACGATGCGCGGGCGCGTCCTTTCCGGGATCCGGGGTCATTCCGCGTAACTGCTCTGAAGCGAGCTGAGATACTCCATGTACTCGTTGACGTCCCATTCCATGGACACCGCCGCGGTCTCTTCGTCTTCTTTCGCGCGCGTTACGCTGTTGTAGATCGAGAAGCCGAGCCAGAGGACGAGCAGCGCGGCGACCACGATCCCGGCGATCCGCCAGATCTTCTGGACG
Organism: uncultured Ruminococcus sp.; assembly: GCA_902783535.1. Classification (GTDB taxonomy): domain Bacteria; phylum Bacillota; class Clostridia; order Oscillospirales; family CAG-382; genus Coliplasma. The sequence continues at coordinate 290 of CACZRJ010000261.1, forward strand.
CGTTTTTCCTTCGCGAGGATCTGCTCGCGGTTCTTCTTGTATTCCTTATACTGATCGACTTTCTTCTGGCTCATTGCGGTTTCCTTTCATTTCGCGTTTTCGCACCCGCTCATTATAAACCGTCTGTAAAACCGATGCAAGATAAACCGTCACGTTAACCGTCAGGCATCTTCTTTCGGGGACGCTCTCGCTACGTCCTCGCGCAGCGGACACTAGGCTCCCGGCGCAAAGCGCCGGTCACCAAGTGCCGGCGCTGCGGATGTCCCCGAAAGATGATGGCTGACGGTTTGCCATGACGGTTTACTTTGCGAGGAGCATCATGATCTCGTTGCTGCGCGAAACGAACTTCGCCATTTCCTCCTGCGAGAGCGATCTGTGGGACAGCGCCGCGAGGTCGTAGAGCTGCGCGACGATGACCGGCGCGTGCGCCGAATCCGGATGGTCGATGAGGTATTTCACCAGCGGATGCTGCGCGTTGAGGACCAGGGTCTCGGTGCTGCCGTAGCCGACCTCGGCCGGGTCGTTCACGCCGTACATCTTCATCATGTCGGCCATCCTGCGCGCCTCCTCCGGAAGGGTCAGGATCGCGGCGACTTCCCTGTCCTTGAAGTTCCGCGCGTCGACCTCGAAGCGGTCCCTCTTCAGGACGTCCTTGAAGAGCTTCGAGAGCGCTTCGGCGTCCTTCTTCTTTACGGCCCTCTTCTTCGTCATGTCGGCGTCGAGTTCCGCGTCGATACGGGCGAATTTAAGGTTTTTGTTCCGCTGCTCGAGCTGGTTGATGAACGGCTGGTCGATCGCGTGCCGGAGGATGACCGCGTCCTTCTTCCCGGCGCGGAACATCCCGATGTACTGCGCCTGCTGGACCTCGTCCGTCACGTAGTAGACCGTGGAGACCTCCGGTTCCTTATTCTCCTCTTCTTCCGGCTCTTTCTCGTCCGTCAGGACTTCGCCGGTCTCGTCGTCCACGACTTCCTGCCCGCCGTCTTCGGCGTCGGAAGCTTCCTCCTCGTCCGGGATGATGTTCTTTTCCTTATACTCGGACAGCGTGAGATACTTGTCGTCGAGATCCTTGAACAGGATGTATTCCATCATCTTGTCCGCGAATTTCTCGTCGCGGATGCAGCCGAACTTGATGAACGGGCTGATGTTGTCCCAGCATCCCTCGTAGGCTTCCCGCTCGTTTTTGCACATGCCGGAAAGCTTGTCCGCGACCTTCCTCGAAATGTAATCGGCGATCTTCTTCACCGTGCCGTCGTTCTGCAGCGCGGAACGGGAGACGTTGAGCGGCAGGTCCGGGCAGTCGATCACGCCCTTCAGGGCCATGAGGAACTCCGGGATCACCTCTTTGATGTTGTCCGCGATGAAGACCTGGTTGTTGTACAGCTTGATCTCCGCCTCGAGCGTGTCGTATTCCGTATTGACGCGCGGGAAATAGAGGATCCCGTGCAGGTTGAACGGGTAATCCGTATTGAGGTGGATCCAGAAGAGCGGCTCCTTGTAATCGTTGAATACCTTCCTGTAGAACGCCTTGTATTCCTCGTCCGTGCATTCCGACGGCATCTTCAGCCAGAGCGGATGGACGTCGTTGACGGCCCTGGGCGCCGGCGCGGCGTACGGCCTCGGACCCTTCGCCTGCTCGAGGTCCCAGTCATTGGGCTTTTCTCCCTTCGCCTCGGCCTCTTCGACGCGCTTCTTCGCGTCTTCATAACGCTTCCGCGCATTCTCTTCTTCCCGCTTCCTGTCGTCCTCGCGGCGCTTCTCGGCCGTCGGTCCCTCGTCGTGCAGATAGATCTCGACCGGCATGAAGGAGCAGTATTTCTCGAGGATCTCACGGACCCGGTATTCGTTGCAGAATTCGAGATTATCCTCGCCGAGGTACAGGGTCATCTTCGACCCGACCTTATCGTAATCCCCTTCTTCGATCGTGTATTCGGAAGTGCCGTCGCTGACCCAGTGCACCGGCTTCGCGCCTTCCTGGTAGGAAAGCGTATCGATGTGGACCTCGTCCGCGACCATGAACGCGGAATAGAAACCGAGGCCGAAATGGCCGATGATCTGGTCGCTGTCGGTCTTGCCCTTGTATTTTTCCAGGAACTCCGTCGCTCCCGAGAAAGCGATCTGCGTGATGTATTCGACGACCTCGTCCTCGGTCATGCCGATGCCGTTGTCGATGAAGGTCAGTGTCTTCTCGTCCGGGTTCGTGATGACGTCGATCCGCCACGGCGCGTCATCCGGTCTCTTGTACTCCCCGACACCCTCAAGCTTTTTCAGCTTGGTGATCGCGTCGCAGCCGTTCGCGATCATTTCACGGACGAAAATGTCGTGATCCGAATAGAGCCACTTTTTGATGATCGGCAGCATGTTTTCGCTGTTGATCGAAAGTTTTCCTGTTTTTGCCATTGTTATCGCGCTCCTTTTTCTATTCCATGTATTGCGGGACTGAATCACGCGGAAACGATGCTCGTCAGAGGGCCTTCCAACAGGTGATCCTTCCCCGCGCCATGGCCCGATGCCATCAATCATCCACCCCTGTAATATAGGTCTCAGCCCCCGAAAAGTCAAGAAAAATTTAGCACTCTTTCAAAAAGAGTGCTAACAAAGTGCCTGTTCCGACGGTTTTTCCCGTTACGGTTCCCACCGCGGGCGGAGAAGCCATTTCCCGTTCGTAAAATCGGGGATCGCGGCAGGCATGCCGCCCTGCGCGACGCTCTGCTCGGACAGGGGCGTTATGGCAAGCCAGGAGGCGGTGTCGTAAACGTCGACCGGGCCCATTTTGTTCTCTTTCGCCGCGTCGATGAACGCGCGCATCGCGAGCCAGTCGATCCCGTCGTGGCTCCCTTTTACGCCTTCTTTGAGATAGGCTTCCCACACGGGGTGGTCCCATTCCGCGTAGTATTCCTCCGCGCTGCCCCAGCGCTCCTTCCATGTGAAGTCATATTTGTTGTCCTGCCCGTCCAGGAAAATGCTGTGGTTGTCCTCTTCGAACATCCCTTTCGTCCCCTGCACGTGAAAGGCGCGGGAATACGGCCGCGGCAGCGTCGTGTCGAGCGTGAGCGTGATCGTCTCGCCGCGGGCACATTTGATGATCGTCGTCACGACGTCGCCCTGCGCGAAGCGGAGCGAGGCTTCCTCACTCACCGGGCCTTTTTCACGAACCAGGAACTCGTGAAGCCCGGCGGATTTGGATGCCACCGAGACGAGGCTCAGCATCCGGTTCCCGTGGTTGAGGTCGAGGATCGACGCGATCGGTCCAAGATCGTGCGTCGGGTAATTGTCGCAGTTCCGGCTAAGATAGTTCCGGAAGCGGTAATGCCGCGTCTCCCTGCCGTACGCGACCTCGGTGCGGAGATCATGGCGGTAGCCGCCCTCGCAGTGGACGATCTCTCCGAAAAGGCCTTCCCGGACCATCCGGAGGACCATGAGTTCGTCGCGGCCGTAGCAGGTGTTCTCCAGCATGGAGCACGGGACGCCG
>CACZRJ010000262.1 GCA_902783535.1 uncultured Ruminococcus sp.
CCACGCGATCGTGACCGACGGCAGCGTGGACATCCGCGGAGAAAAGACCGTGCTGCGGCTGGCCGCGGAAAGCACCGGAAAAGGGATCCGCGCGTTCGGCGACATCACCGTCATCAACGGGGACGTCTCCGTCACCCAGGCGACGGAAGGCATCGTCTCCACCGCGAAAGGCATCCTCGTGAAAGGCGGAAAGATCCGCGTCAACACGCTGGACGAATGCATGGAATCCAAAGCGGCCATGGTCATCTCCGGCGGAGAGATCCTCCTGAACGGACAGAACGCCGGCGTCGATACGGACACGCGCCTGACGCAGTCCGGCGGGACGATCTTCATCTGCGCCCCGACGGGCGGAGACGGCGGCATGGTCGAGCTTGTGACGGAAAGCGGCGCGTCCGCGGTATGGACGTCCTCGGGCGGCCGGTTCATCGGCTTCGGAACGCCGGGCGAAAGCAGCACGCCGAGTGACAAGTCCGGCATGCAGACTGTAAAGATCACCGGTGAATTCAAAGCCGGCACCGTATATCTCCTGCGCGACAGCAATGGAAACGCGCTTGCCGCGGCGGAGCCCGCGTTCGACTGCGGGACGATGATCGTCTCCTGTCCGGAACTGAAAGACGGACTGAACGTCGAACTGGTGTCGAATGTGAAGGCGGACGGCGTAAAGACGAACGGAGCGAACGGCGGCGGATATTACGCCGACGCGACTTTCGAAGGCGGGGAAGTCCTGTACAGCGGGACGGTCTCCGGCAATCTGACGAAACTCGGCGCCTGACGCAGACGCCGGCAGCAGAAATACACCGAACTATCACTACATTGGAAACGGAGGGATGGGCTTGAAATCGTTGCGTACGAAATTCATGATCCTGATCGGCGCGGGCGTTCTGTCGACCGCGATCGTGATCGGTCTGTTCGTCGTCCTCATCGTCAGCCCCGTCCTTGAGCGGAACGCCGTAGATTACATGAATCTGACGTGCGAAAAGGAAAGCGAGGCCATCGACAGCATCTTCGACGAATCCGAGTTCTCCGTGAACGTCGCCGCGTATCAGGCGGACAACATGACGGCGGACCTGCATTCCGTGACGGCCAGCCGCCAGTCCATGCTCAGCTTCTCGGAGGCGATGGAGCGCACGATGCTGAACATCCTCCGGAATACGAGCAACAACGAAAACTTCTATCTGTATCTGAATTCGGACTATTTCCCGAAAGCGTTCGGCGTCTACTGGAGCCGCGTGACCGCGTCCTCCTTCCGGTCCGTCATTCCGCCGGACAGAAGCACGCTGGACCCGGAAAATCCTTCGCACGGCTGGTATTTCGCGCCTCTGGAGAAAAACGGACCCGTCTGGGTCGGACCGTATTTCGACGATAAGGGGAAGAAGATCATTTCCTACTGCACGCCCGTCTACAGCGGCGAAGTGCTGATCGGCATCGTCGGGATCGATCTCAACGTCGGAAACATCGACAAAAAGCTGTCCGAGATCTCGATCTTCAAGAGCGGCTACGCCGTTCTGCTGGACCAGGACAACACGGTCGTATATCACAAGGATCTCGCGCCCGGGTCGGATATGATTCATTCGCTCCAGGATTCCGAAGGTCTCTTCGAACTGCTGGATACGAACGGCACCGGTAACTCACTCGCGGAATACAGGCTGCACGGCGAGAGAAAATGCGCCGCGTTCCGGAAACTGAACAACGGCATGAAACTGATGCTCGTCGCTCCGCTTTCGGAAAAGAACGAGACGCGGACGATCCTCATCCTGTCCGTCGCCGTCTCCGGCATCTGCCTGACGGTCATCAGCTTCGTCGTCATGCTCTTCCTGCTGCGGAAGGTCATCGATCCGCTGAAGGAACTGACCGAGGCGTCCAAGAAGATCGCCGCGGAGGATCTGGACGTCGAGCTGACATATTACGGACACGACGAGGTCGGCATTCTCGAAGACAGCTTCCGGACGACCGTTTCGCATCTGAAGCGGTACATGTCGAAGATGAGCGGATACGCGTACAAGGACTCGCTGACCGGCGTTCAGAACAAGCGCGCCTACACCGAAGCGGTGGAAACCATAGAGAAGCGCATCGAAACGGACGAGGCGACGTTCGGCGTCGTGGTCTTCGACGTCAACGGACTGAAGGAGACGAACGACGTCTACGGGCATACCCCCGGAGACGAACTGCTGCGGCAGGTCTCCGACGCGATCGCGACGGTGCTGAAGCATTCTCCGGTCTTCCGGATCGGCGGCGACGAATTCGTCGCGATCCTGGAGCGTACGGACCTGGAGAACCGGGATCAGCTGTTCAAAGACCTGGACAGCGACATCGACCGTCGCAACCGCGAGAACGATTTCCCGTTCCTGATCTCGGCCGCGAAGGGATTCGCCCTTTTCGAGCGGGGAAGGGACAGATCGTTCGAGGACGTGTTCAAACGCGCCGACAAGGCGATGTACGAAGACAAGGCCCGCATCAAAGCCGGCTGGAAAAAGAAGAAATAGACAAAACAAACTGCCTCCGGAAGACAAGCCGGAGGCAGATTTGCAGGTGGGCAAAAACGATTTCTGAAAGCGGATTCAGTTTTCTGAAGACGGCGGGAGCAGGTCCGACAGCTTCTTTCCGTCGAAATATGATTTCGCGATCCTTCCGAACTCCGTCCAGAGCGGAAGCGTCCTGCATTCGGAAGCGCGCGGACAGTCCGCCGGCTTTTCCGCGCCGGAGGACAGACAGGAAACGACGACGAACGGGCCTTCCGTCAGTTCGAGGATCTCGCCGACGGTATACTCCTCGGCGGGACGGGTGAGACGGTATCCGCCGTTCCGTCCGCTCGATCCGGTGATCAGACCGCCTTTCACGAGAGAGGAAACGATGGATTCCAGATATTTCTTCGAAATCTCCTGGCGCTCGGCGACTGCTTTCAGCGGGATGCCGTTCCCGGACTCCTTCGCGTGTTCCGCGAGGTCGAGCATGACGCGCAGGGCGTAGCGCCCTCTGGTCGAAACGATCATTTCAAATGCCCCCTTCCTTTTTTGCCTATTATACCGCAGGGTAAATCATCCGTCAATCGTTTTGCGGAAAAAAAGAATCAAAACCACTATTTACCTATTGACAAGGTAGGTAAATATGGATATAATGAAAGCGAACAGAAAACAGGAGAAACAGATGAGAATTTACGCGGACAACGCTGCGACGACGAAGCTGAGTCCCGAAGCGCTCTTCGCCATGATGCCGTATCTGACGGACTGTTACGGGAACCCGTCCAGTCTGTACGAATCCGGGCAGAAGGCGAAGGAAGCGATCGAGCAGGCGAGAGAGACCGTCGCTTCGTGCATCGGCGCTGAACCGAAGGAGATCATATTCACGTCCGGCGGGTCCGAGTCGGACAACCAGGCGATCCTTTCCGCCGCCGAGATCGGAAAAAAGAACGGAAAGACGCACATCGTGTCGGACGCGATCGAGCATCACGCCGTGCTGCACACGCTGAAGAAGCTGCAGACGCGGGGATTCGACGTCACGTATCTTCCGGTCGGCGAAAACGGGATCGTGGATCCCGAAGACGTGAAAGAGGCGATCCGGGAGGACACCTGCCTGGTCACGGTCATGACCGCGAACAACGAGATCGGGACGATCCAGCCGGTGTGCGAGATCGGAAAGATCTGCAGGGAAAGGAACGTGCTGTTCCACACGGACGCCGTGCAGGCGGTCGGACATCTTCCGATCCACGTCTGCTCCGACAACATCGATCTGCTGTCCGCCTCGGCGCACAAGTTCCACGGGCCGAAAGGCGTCGGATTCCTGTACGCGAAGAAGGGGATCCGGCTGACGAATCTGATCGAAGGCGGCGCGCAGGAAAAAGGGCGCCGCGCGGGCACCGAGAACGTGGCCGGCATCGTCGGGATGGCGGAGGCGCTGAAAGGATCCGTTTCCCGCATGGAGGAAAACGGAAAGAAGCTGACGGACTTGCGGAACAGGCTGATCGAAGGACTGTCGGAGATCCCGCATTCCGCTCTGAACGGCGACAGGGAAAAACGGCTACCGAACAACGTTTCCTTCTGTTTCGAAGGGATCGAAGGAGAGGGCCTGCTGCTTCTGCTGGACGACAGAGGCATCTGCGCGTCCTCCGGATCCGCGTGCACGTCGGGATCGCTGGACCCCAGCCACGTCCTGCTCGCGATCGGGCGGAAGCACGACGTCGCGCACGGCTCTCTGCGGCTGACGCTTGGGGACGACGCGACGGCGGAAGACGTCGAATACATCATCCGGTCCGTCAAGGAGGTCGTCTCGTATCTCAGAAGCTTCTCTCCCGTCTGGCGGGACCTGACGGCGGGCAAGTCCGAATTCATACTGTAAGGAGACAGACAGATGGCACTGTACAGCGACAAGGTCATGGACCATTTCCGCAATCCGCGCAACGTCGGCATCATCGAGGACGCCGACGGGATCGGGGAGGTCGGAAACGCGAAATGCGGAGACATCATGAAGATGTATCTCAAGATCGAAAACGACATCATCACGGACGTCAAATTCGAGACGTTCGGCTGCGGAAGCGCGATCGCTTCCAGCTCGATGGCGACCGAGCTGATCAAGGGCAAACCCGTCAAGGAAGCGATGACGCTGACGAACAAGGCCGTCGCGGAAGCGCTGGACGGACTTCCGGACTACAAGATGCACTGTTCCGTGCTCGCGGAGGAAGCCATTCAGAAGGCGCTGAACGACTATTACGAAAAGCATCCGGAAAAGAAGCCGGACGCGAATGTGCCGGCCTGAGAAGCCGGAGGAAGGAAAGAAAAATATGGAACGCATATATCACGGCATTCCCGAACTGATCGGGAACACCCCGCTCGTCGAGGTCAAGCATTTTTCGGAAGACGAACATCTGGAAGCGAGACTGCTTGTGAAGCTGGAATACTTCAATCCCGCCGGATCGGTCAAGGACAGGATCGCAAAGTCCATGATCGAAGAGGCGGAGAAAGAGGGAAAACTGAAAAAAGGATCCGTGCTCATCGAGCCGACGTCCGGAAACACCGGGATCGGGCTTGCGGCGCTGGCAGCGGCGAAGGGCTACAGGATCATTCTGACGATGCCGGAGACGATGAGCGTCGAGCGCAGGAACATCCTGAAGAACTACGGCGCGGAGATCGTTCTGACGGACGGCAAAAAAGGAATGAAGGGCGCCATCGAGAAGGCGGAGGAACTCGCGAAGGAGATCCCGGACAGCTTCATTCCCGGACAGTTCGTGAACCCGGCGAATCCGAAAGCGCATTTCGAAACGACCGGACCGGAGATCTGGGCCGACACGGACGGGAAAGTCGACATTTTCGTCGCTGGCGTCGGAACGGGCGGCACGGTCACGGGCGTCGGGACATATCTGAAGAAGCAGAACCCGGACGTTTACGTCGTGGCCGTGGAGCCGGCGACCTCTCCCGTGCTTTCCGAAGGTAAAGCCGGCCCGCACAAAATCCAGGGCATCGGCGCGGGATTCGTTCCGGACGTGCTGGATACGGGCGTCTACGACGAAGTCATTCCGGTCGAGGACGAGAACGCCTTCGCGACGTCGAAGAAGCTGGCGAGGGCGGAGGGGATCTCCGTCGGCATCAGCTCCGGCGCCGCGCTGTACGCGGCCGTCTCGCTCGCGCGCAGACCGGAGAATAAAGGAAAGACGATCGTCGTCCTGCTGCCGGACAGCGGCGACCGCTACTATTCCACGCCGCTCTTCGCGTGATCCCTTCTGCGTTTTCCACAAAACGATAAAAGAGTGCCGCTTCGCGCATGGCGAAGCGGCGCTTGTGTTTTTTTGAAACTCAGTCGCGCAGGATGAAAGGCATTTCCGTCATCCGGAGCTTGGAGCACCCGTAGGGGATCAGGACATGCGTTTCGGCGTGGCCCGTCGCCTTCCGGTGCGCCGGGTAGCGGTCCGCGACCGTTTTGTATCCGCGCAGGAAATGCCACTCGACCGGAGAAAGGCGCGCTTCCATCGTCAGCGCCGGGGCGGACTCGGAGAAGGGGATCTCCGGCATGGCGTGATGCGACGCCTTCAGCTCCCGGCTGTCGAATCCGAACGCCCAGTCGCTTTCCGGAAGCAGTTCGTAGTCCGCGTAGGGGAATTTCCGCTCGACGCCGTTCCGGACGAATTCGTACCTGTTCCATTTCGCTTTGACCGGAAGCACGAAAACGAGCGGCCCGCGGTTCGCGGCGTACATTTTCTTCGGGCGGGCAAGCAGTTCAGGAACGAAGTCATAGGAGAAAACGAATTCCTTTCTGCCGTTCCACTCGTTTCCGAGCGTGACGAAGGAACCTCTGACCGTCTTTCCGTTCACGGACGCCTTCGCGCCTTTCGGGACTCGGATCCGGAAGCCGAAGCGGACGCGTCCGTTTGTTTCAATCACGTATGTCGTCTGCTTCCCGAAGGGATAATCGCCTTCCGCCGACACGGAGATCTTCACGCCGTCCTTTTCCGTCTCGAGTCTGCCGGCCATGGGGATCGACGCGAGGATCTCGGAATCCTTTTTCAGAAAGACGCGGTGCGCGAGTTTCGGCCAGCCCTGACCGAAATTGGCCGTGCAGCAGCCGTATTCCGGCTCCAGCCCGAACATGTTCGACTCGGCTCCGTTGGTCATCCAGGGGGATTTGCCCGGCAGATGCGCGCAGCCGATCTGGTTCGCCTGCTGATCGTACTGATGCGCCCACATGTCCTCGGTCGTGGCGGCCGGCAGCGCGTTGAAGGACACGCGTTCCAGCAGGTCCGCCCACTTCGGGTCTCCGGTCATGGCAAAGAGGATCTCGCAGGAATACATCATCTCGACGACGGCGCAGAGCTCCGTGCCAGCGACCGGGCTGACGCCCGCCAGACATTCGTCGCCGTTGATGATGCCGACCGCCGTGCCGTTGTATTTCGATAGGATGTCGTAGAGCTTCTGCGCTTCGTCTTCGTAAGGCGCGCCGGCGAACGGCAGAAAGGCCGCTTCGGATTTCAGCATCATGCCGAGATTGACGATGTGACGCTGGATCTGCCACGCGAACAGGGGAACTTTCCATTCGTCCGTGTAGAGAGAATATTTAGCGCCGTTCTCCTTCAGCAGCCATGCGAGTTCGTCGATCCACGGCTCGTTTTTTTCGTCTTTCAGGATCTTCAGCGGGATCAGAGCTTCGAACCAGCGGAACTTGCCCCAGGAAAAGAGTTTCGTCTCGCCCGACTTCATTCTGTCGAGGAGGTTCTTCATGGCTTTCCGGACGCAGTCGAGCGCGCGTCCGTTTTTCGCGTAAAGCCCGTATTCCGAAAGCACCTTGCAGATCAAAAACAGCGCCCAGACGTCGTATTCGTTCCCTTTGCTCTCTTCGCACGGACAGATCCAGCCGTCCGGCTTCTGCCGGTCCATGATCGCGTCCAGGTATTTTTTAGCGCGGGAGATCATCTTTTCGTCCCGCAGGAGGAACGCGAGCGGGACGAAGCCGTCCAGCCAGTAGGGGACGCGCTCCCAGCCTTCCTTGTCGCCGCCGATCCAGGCGCTGTCCTTCACGTCCGGCCACATGTTGTCGAGGTTTCCGGCCAG
>CACZRJ010000263.1 GCA_902783535.1 uncultured Ruminococcus sp.
CCGTCTGAAGACGCTGACCGAAAAAGGCGCGCCTGACATCATCGTGAGAAACGAAAAGCGGATGCTCCAGGAAGCGGTCGACTCCCTGATCGAAAACGGAAGAGCGGACCGCAACAGGCCGGTAACGGGCCCGGGCGGAAGACCGCTCCGTTCCCTCTCCGACATGCTGAAGGGGAAACAGGGAAGATTCCGTCAGAACCTGCTCGGAAAACGAGTCGACTACTCCGGCCGTTCGGTCATCGTCGTCGGCCCGGAACTCAAGTTCTACCAGTGCGGGATACCTAAGGTCATGGCTCTCGAACTCTTCAAGCCCTTCATCATGAAGGAAATGAAGGAAAGAGAGTATGCTCTCAACATCAAAGACGCCAAGCAGAAGGTAGAGCAGCAGGATCCGCACGTCTGGGACGTGCTCGAAGAGATCATTCAGGAGCACCCGGTCATGCTGAACCGTGCTCCGACGCTGCACAGGCTCGGGATCCAGGCGTTCGAACCGGTGCTCGTGGAAGGAAAGGCGATCAAGCTGCATCCGCTCGCGTGCACGGCGTTCAACGCGGACTTCGACGGAGACCAGATGGCCGTTCACGTTCCGCTTTCCGCGGAAGCGCAGGCAGAGGCGAGATTCCTCATGCTGTCCGTGAACAACATCCTCGCGCCGAAAGACGGATCGCCGATCACGACGCCGACGCAGGACATGATCCTCGGCGCGTACTATCTGACGTATCCGGGCATGTGCTACAACAAAGACGCCGAGATCAAATACCGTCCGGACGAATTCAACGACAAGGAAGCCGCTGAAAAGAACCGCCAGGACGGATATGAGAGAGTTCCCGAAAAGGGAGACGGCAAGATCTTCACGAGCGTCGACGAGATGCTCATCGCGTACCAGAACCACGTCGTGGACACCCACGCGAAGGTCAAGGTGCGCATGTACAAAGGCGATTCGGACAAGGAAGGACACCTGGTCGAATCGACGGTCGGACGCTTCATCTACAACCAGGGCATCCCGCAGGATCTCGGGTTCGTAGACCGGAGCAAAGACAAATACAGACTGGAAGTCGATTTCATCTGCGGCAAGAAGCAGCTGGAAAAGATCATAGACAAGTGCTTCCGGGCGCACGAGAACACCGGTACGGTTTTGATGCTCGACTACATCAAATCCATGGGGTATAAGTACTCGACGCTCGCATCGGTCACCATCGGCGTCGACGACATGGAGATCCCCGACAACAAGTGGGGCATCATCAAAGAAGCCGACAAGAAGGTCGAGGCGATCGAAGACAAGTACGGTCTCGGAGAACTGACGGAAGACCAGCGCCACCAGGCGATCAACGACGTCTGGAACGACGACAAGACCGGCGCCAAGAAGCGCATCTCCAAATCGCTGATGGATTCCCTGAAGCCGACGAACAACCTGTTCATCATGGCGACGTCGGGAGCCCGAGGCAGCGAGGACCAGATCGGACAGATCGGCGGCATGCGAGGCCTGATGGGTACCGCGACCGGTAAGACGGTAGAGATCCCGATCAAGGCGAACTTCCGCGAAGGCCTGTCGATCCTGGAGTACTTCATTTCCGCGAACGGCGCCCGGAAGGGACTCGCGGACACGGCGCTCCGTACGGCGGACTCCGGTTACATGACGAGAAGGCTCGTCGACGTATCGCATAACGTGATCATCCGCGAGTACGACTGCGGCACCGACGAAGGCGTCGAAGTCGGCGCGATGATGGACGGCGACTCCGAGGTCGAGAGCCTCGCGAGCAGGATCGCGGGAAGAACGACCTGCGAGGACATCAAAGATCCGGAAACGGGCGAGCTCATCTGCGCGAAGAACGAAGAGATCACGGACAAGCAGGCGGACAGGATCGAAGCGTGCGGCATCAAGCGCGTGAAGATCAGATCCGTCATGACCTGCCAGCTCGAGAACGGCATCTGCGCGAAGTGCTACGGCAGAAACCTCGCGACGGGCGAGGAAGTCAGCATCGGCGAATCCGTCGGGATCATCGCGGCGCAGTCGATCGGCGAACCGGGCACGCAGCTGACGATGCGGACCTTCCACATCGGCGGCACCGCGTCCAGCGCCTACAAGCAGCCGGTCATCACCGTCCGCAACAAGGGCTGCCTGAAATTCCTGAACGTCCGCACCGTGAAGAACGAGAAGGGCGAAACGGTCGTCATCAACAAGAACGGCTGCGTGATCGTCTACGACGCCGAAGCTGCGAAGAAGGCGGAGACGGAGGCGCGCGAACGCGCCCGCGTCGAGGCCGAAATGATCGGCGCCGCCTACAACAAGGACTACGACTA
>CACZRJ010000264.1 GCA_902783535.1 uncultured Ruminococcus sp.
GCCGTCAGAAATCTGCGCCGCGAAGCCAACGAGGACAGCAAAAAACAGAAAAAGGACGGGATCCTGACCGAAGACGATCAGAAGGATGCGGAAAAGGATATCCAGACGCTGACCGACAAGTACATCAAGATCATTGACGAAGTCGTGGCGAAAAAAGACAAGGAAATCATGGAATTCTGATCACAATGGCTGACACGAAACCGACATTTGAAAAACTGCCCACGCACCTTGCCATCATCATGGACGGCAACGGCCGCTGGGCGAGGCAGAGGTTCCTTCCGCGGTCCGCAGGGCACGCGGCGGGCGTCAAAACGCTGCGGGAAGCGGTCATGTCCTGCAACGACCTGGGCATTCGCTATCTGACTGTTTACGCATTTTCTTCCGAGAACTGGGGACGCGAGCAGGAGGAAGTCAACGCTTTGATGACGCTGCTTGAGCAGGCCATCCGCAAGCTGACTCCGGAAATGAAGCAGAACAATGTCCGGCTCCAGCTGCTCGGAGACATCGACCGGTTCCCGGAACCGGCGCACGGTTCTTTGCTGGCAAGTATGGAAGAATTGAAGGAGTGCACCGGGCTGACGCTGTCGGTCTGCCTCTCTTACGGCGGACGGCAGGAAATCGTCCGGGCTTTCCGGCTGCTTGCCGCGGAAGGGAAGGCGGACATCACGCCTGAGGACATTTCCTCACATCTGTTTACAGCGGGCATGCCCGACCCGGATCTCGTCATCCGTACGAGCGGGGAATACAGGATTTCCAATTTTCTGCTGTGGCAGTCCGCTTACGCTGAATATTATTTCGCGGATACTTACTGGCCTGATTTTCACGAAGCGGAATTGCTGGAAGCGCTTCGCGCCTACGAAAAACGTTCGCGGAGGTTCGGAAAGTAAAACCGTGATGTTTCCTGAAAGGCGGAGGCGGAACTGCCGGATACGCAGAGCCGCGTTTTGCCTTTTTTCCCCGAAAATACGGTCAGAAATTAACTGAACTCCTTTTCGTTCGCCCGCACTGAGGCAAATGACAAAAAAGCAGGAGGAGGGTTGGAATGAAAACACGCATATTGACCGGATTCTGCCTCGTGGCCGTGATGGCCCCGGTCATCTTTTTTGCGCCGAACTGGGGTGTGTCCATCCTTTTCGCCGCTTTCTGCGGAATCGCCGTTTTCGAGATCACCGGCTGCATCGGACATCGAAACGAGTGGTGGGTGACCGTGCTTACGATCGTTCTCTGCGCCGCCGGCGCCGCATTGCACGGACATATGGTCGAGAGCGAAGCGGGAGAACCAACGCCTCTGTTCGAGCTTCTTTTCGCTGCCGCTCTGATCATGACCGCGCTGCTTTACGGTCTTGTGACTGTCGTGCGGAACGATTCTTTCCCGGCTGACACGGCGCTGGTTCAGTTCGGATTCTGCGTCTACGTTGTCTTCGGCTTCTCTGCGCTCAGCCGCCTGTCCGCATCTCCTCATCGGATCCTTCTGATTGCGGCGATTGCTGTTCCCTGGGTGGCCGACAGTCTTGCGTATTTTGCCGGACGCGCATTCGGAAAGAAAAAACTCTGCCCGGTCATATCGCCGAAAAAAACGGTCGAGGGCGCAATCGGAGGGGTTGCCGGGACGTCCGTGATCGCCGTGCTGCTCTTCGGCTTTTTGAAGTGGAACTGGAATCCGCTCGCTTTGACGGTCATCTTTATGGCAACCGCGGTCCTCTCTGTTTTTTCCATTTTCGGAGACCTGTTCGCCTCGGTCGTCAAACGCCGCTACAATATTAAGGATTACGGGAAGATTCTTCCGGGCCACGGGGGGATCATGGACCGGTTCGACAGCGCATTGCCTGTTGCCATGGTCCTGTTCCTGTTTTATCAGATTCCATATTTTACGGAGTTGCTGAAATGAGATCATCCATCTGTCTGCTCGGATCGACGGGGTCGATCGGAACACAGACGCTCGACGTCGCAAAGGCGCACGGCATTCGTGTTGACGGACTTGCGGCGGGAAAGCGCGTCGCTGAGCTGGAAGCGCAATGCCGGGCTTTTTTGCCCCGGATCGCATATGTCGGTGAAGAAGGATATACCGATTTGAAGGTGAGACTTTCCGATACGGATATCCGGATTCTGACCGGGGAAGACGGCCTATGCGAGATGGTCTGTGCGACAGACGCACCGGTCGTCGTCAATGCTCTTTCCGGGATGATGGGGTTGAAACCCACTTTGGCCGCGCTGAACGCCGGCAAGGACGTCGCGCTGGCGAATAAAGAGACGCTGGTCGCGGGCGGCACGCTTGTAACGAGCAGCGCAAAAGAGAAGGGACTTCGCATTTTTCCCGTGGACAGCGAGCATTCGGCGATTTTTCAGTGCCTTCAGACGAAGGCGGATCCCGGAACGGACGGACGGAAAAACAAAATCAGGAAAATTCTTCTGACCGCTTCCGGAGGGCCCTTTTTCGGAAAAGAAAAGTCCTTCCTCGAAAACGTGACGCCGGAAATGGCTTTGCATCACCCAAACTGGTCCATGGGACCGAAGATCACCGTCGACAGTTCGACGATGATGAACAAGGGCCTTGAGATCATTGAGGCAGTTCATTTATTCGGAGTTTCGCCGGAGCAGATCGAGGTTGTCGTTCACCGCGAGAGCATCATCCATTCGATGGTCGAATTCGAGGACAACGCCGTTATCGCGCAGATGGCTGTTCCGGACATGCGGCTTTGCATTCAGTATGCGCTGACCTATCCCGACAGACTGCCTTCTCCGTGCGAGGAGCTTGATCTCTTCAAAGTCGGCCGTTTGACGTTTCATCGCCCGGACGATGTAAATTTTCCGATGCTTTCGCTTGCGAAGGACGCGATTCGCAAAGGCGGCAATACTCCCGCCGCGATGAACGGCGCCAATGAGGAGGCTGTCTGGATGTTCCTGCGCGGCGAGTTGCGTTATCCCGAAATCTTTGAGCGCGTCGCGCACGCGGCAGAAACCGTTCCTTTCATCGCTTCGCCGACGCTGGACGATATCCTTGCGACCGATCGCGAAGCGAGGCGCATTGCCGCGGAAGGCTGATTCCAGAGGTTTTTTGGATTATGAATACTGTGATCACCATTCTTGTTACCCTTGTCATGTTCGGCTTTCTGATCGCCGTTCATGAACTCGGGCATTATCTCGTCGCCAGACTGTTTCACGTCGGCATCATTGAGTACTCCATCGGTATGGGCCCGGCCATTCACACGTGGGAGGGAAAAAACAACGACTTCTCCATCCGGGCGCTTCCGATCGGCGGCTACGTCCGTATGGTCGGCGAACCGGGAGAGGAACTTCCGGAAAACCTGCCGAAAGCAATCGGAAAAACATCGATCAACGACGTCTCCGTATGGAAACGGATGCTGATCGTCCTCGCAGGACCCTTCACGAACCTGGTGATCTCGTTTCTTCTGATGTTCGTCCTGGTGACGACTTCAAGCCATCTGGCGTCGACGACGGTCGCGTCCTTCCAGGAGAACAACGTCAGCTCGCAATACGGACTTCAGGCGGAAGATACCATTTTGAAAGTCAACGGCAGAACGATCCACTGCTTTCCGGATCTGTCCTACGCAGTCATGATGGACGGCGTCAAACCGGTCGATATTCTCGTCGAACGGAACGGGTCGGAAGTTCTGCTGGAAGGCGTTCGCTTTGCGCCTTCCGAAGAAGACGGATTGACGCTTGGAACATTCGACTTTTATGTTCACGAAAAGCCGAAAACCGTGTGGAATCTGATTTACGAGAGTTTCTGGCAGGGCTGGAATTCCATTTATGTGACGCTGGATTCCTTCCGTCAGCTGTTTACGGGAAGGTTTGGGCTTGAAGCGCTCGGCGGCCCCGTCGCGATCGGAGAGCAGGTCGGGAATGTCATCAAGCAAAGTCCCTCGTTCCTGGACACCCTCAGATATCTCGGAAGCATGACAGCGCTGATCTCCGTTTCGCTCGGGATCATGAACCTGCTTCCGATTCCCGCACTTGACGGCGGCAGGTTCGTCATCTACGCCATCGAGGGCATTCGGAGAAAGCCTCTTCCGAAAAAAGTGGAAACGGCGATGACGGCGGGGACAATGATCCTCCTCTTTATACTGATGGCGCTCGTATTTTTAAAAGACCTCATTCACCTGTTCTGACATAAGCCCGATCATTTCAGAAAAAGCTGGAAAAGGGGAAAGCATGATGCATCTGACAAAAACGGTGCGCATCGGCGGCATTTCCATCGGCGGAGATGCGCCGGTCGCGATCCAATCCATGACGAATACGAAAACCGCCGACCGTGAATCGACTCTTGCGCAGATTCTTGCTTTGGAAGAGGAAGGCTGCGACATCGTCAGGTTTACGGTCAATACGCCGGAGGCGGCCGGGTCCATTCCATATCTTGCGGAACGGACGCACATCCCGCTCGTTGCCGACATTCATTTCGACTACAAGCTTGCCTTGGCCGCAGCGGATGCGGGAATCTCGAAGATCCGGATCAATCCGGGAAACATCGGCTCTGAGGAGCATATCCGTGCGGTCGCGAAAAAATGCATCGAGAAAAACATCCCCGTCAGAATCGGTATCAACAGCGGTTCTCTGGAAAAACATATCCTGGAAAAATACGGGTCCCCGACGGCCGAAGCGCTTTGCGAAAGCGCGCTGGAGGCTGCCGCGCAGTTTGAAAAATATGATTTCGACAATCTCGTCCTGTCCGTAAAGAGTTCCTCTGTTCAAACGATGATTGCCGCAAACAGACTGCTTTCGGAGCGGTGCAGCTATCCGCTGCATCTCGGCGTGACCGAAACGGGAACCCTGAGAAACGGGCTCATAAAGTCTTCCGTCGGGATCGGGTCGCTGCTCTGCGACGGCATCGGCGCGACCGTCCGCGTTTCGCTGACGGCGGATCCGGTGGAGGAGGTTCGCGCCGCGAAAGATATTCTGTCTGCCTGCGGAAAGCGTGCGTGCGTCAATCTGATCTCCTGTCCCACATGCGGACGGACGGAGATCGATCTGATTCCGTGTGCGGAAAAACTCCAGGAAATCTTCAGAAGCATGAAGACGACCCGTCCGGTGACCGTCGCCCTGATGGGATGCATCGTCAACGGCCCCGGAGAGGCGCGTGAGGCCGATGTCGGCGTCGCCGGCGGAAAGAAAGAGGCGCTTCTGTTCCGCAAAGGGGAGATCATACGCAAGATCCGTGAAGAAGAGATCGTGACCGTCCTGACGGAAGAGGTTCGCCGTCTGATTGCCGAAAGTGAGAAAAGGAATGGATGATTCTCTTGCCCTGTTCAAAAAGAAATTCAGCAGACTTGATCTGACCGAACGTCAGGCGAATGATATCCGTGACATGCAGTCTATGGAGATCCGCGTTCAGAAAGAAACGAGAAAACTGGCGATTTATGCTTCTTTTGCGTCATGGAAGGACCCCGGCTGCTTCTTCGAACTTGAAGACGGGCTTCGCGACGCTTACGAACTGACCGAAGCGCGGATTTATCCGAGCTATCCGGGAGAACAGTTCGGGGAGCATTGCATCCCGGGCCTGATCGGTCTTTTGAAGCGAATCGCCGGGAAAGAAGCCGTGAACGGCTTTTTTGAGCAATGCTCATATTCATACGAACTGGAAGACAGGGTTTTGACCATCGCCGTCCGGAACGGCGTCTCCGATGAGTTCATGCGCCGCAGCGGCGTCGAAAAATTCTTTTCCGACTGTATTCGCGGACAATTCGGAATTGACGTCCGCGTCGTCCTGACGGGCGAGGAAGTCGACCCTTCCGCGTATCAGCCGGAAATGCTTGCGGTTTTGACCAAACGCGCCGCAGAAGAGCGGCGCATGGAAGAAAGAACGTCTGACGGAAAGCAGCCGTCCGGCGAACCCGTGTCAAACGCGTTTCGCGTCATCGGTCCGGATGACGTGGAGACGTCCGTCGGCGAGGACGGACATATCATTGCACGTTCGGGGAACATGACGTTCGATGTAACGGATCCCGTGCCGGTGATGGGTGCATTGAAAGGGAAAAATCCGCTCATTCCGATCAAAAAGATACGGGATGGTCAGTTCGTCAGCGTCGTCGGTCATTTGTTCGAATGCGTTGAAAAGGAAAACTACGACAAGCCGACCAACAGCTACCGGCTGTTCATGACCGACGGGGAGGCCTCAGTCCTTCTGCGCTTTCAGGCGGAGAAAGGAATCAAGTTTACGAAAGGGACCGGATACATTCTCGTCGAGGGAAGAACGAAATTCAATGAATTCGAGGGAGAGGTCGTCCTCCAGGCGTCGGCAATCGCATTCGTAAAAAGACTGTTCCGCAAGGAAACGAATCCCGTTCCGCGCGTCGAACTGCACTGCCACACGAACATGTCGGCCATGGATGCGCTGACGGACCCGGTGAAACTCGTCGAACGCTGCAGTCAATGGGGATGCCCGGCCGTTGCCGTCACGGATCACGGAAACCTTCAGTCGTTTCCCGAGATCATGAAGGCGGTCGAAAAGCATCCGGAAGTCAAACCGATTTACGGGATCGAGGGGTATCTGGTCGACGATACCGCACGCGCCGTTTTCTCATACAGGCCAAAGACGGACAACAGAGAATTCAGAAAAGACGAATTTGTCATTTTCGACATCGAAACGACAGGTCTGTCCGCGGCCGCCTGCGGCATTACGCAGATCGCCGCGCTGATCATCCGCGGGTCCGGGGAAGAGGTCGACAGTTATGAGACATTCGTGAATCCGGGCATGCCGATCCCATCCAATATCACGGAACTGACCGGTATCACTGACGATATGGTCGCGGATGCGCCGTCGGAAGCGGAGGCCGTCAGAGCGTTCCTGGATTTTTGCGGAGGGCGGATGCTTGTCGCTCATAACGCAACGTTCGACTGCTCCTTCATCCGACGCGTCGCTGCCGCAAACGGCATACCTTTCCGTAACCCTTACATGGACACGGTCGCGGTATCCCGTTTCATAAACGCGGACCTTGCGAAGCACAACCTCGACGCTCTGTCGAAATACTTTGACCTCGGCGAGTTCGATCATCACCGCGCGAATGCGGATACGGAAATGCTGGCGCAGATTTTTCAGCGACTGGTTGCGAAACTGCTGGCGAACGGCATTTCGGACATCGACGCGATGGTCGAAGCGATGGCGGAAAAGGGCGATCCGCGCAAGATGAAAGATGTTTATCACATCGTGCTTCTCGCGAAGAATCAGACGGGGCTGAAAAATCTTTACAGGCTTGTATCCATGTCCTATCTGCGTTTTTTCAGCAAGCATCCGCGGATTCCGCTGACTGTGCTCCGCGAGTACAGAGAGGGCCTTTTGATCGGCTCCGCCTGCTCTGCGGGAGAACTGTACCGCGCGGTCATGGCCGGCCAGCCGTTCGACAAACTGTGCTCCATAGCGAAAAAATACGATTATCTGGAAATTCAGCCCTGGACAAACAACTGGTATCTGTTCGAAGAGGGCAGTCTGGGAGCCGACCCGAAGGCGGCGCTCGAGAAACTCCATGAATTCGACCGGACGATCGTAAGGATCGGCGAAAAACTCGGGAAGCCCGTATGCGCTACCGGAGACGTTCATTTTCTCGATCCTGAGGATGAGTTATACAGGCAGATTCTTCAGGCGGGCCAAAAATTCCCGGACGCAGACCGTGAGACGAAGCTGTACTTGAAAACGACTGACGAGATGCTGGAGGCGTTCGCTTTTCTCGGGGAGGAAAAGGCGAGAGAGATCGTCCTGGACAATCCGAGAAAAATCGCCGATATGGTGGACAGGCTTCTCCCGATTCCGGAAGGCAAATATACGCCCTCCATTCCCGGAGCGCAGGAAGACCTGATCGAAATGTGCAAGAAAACCGCGCGCGACATGTACGGCGATCCTCTTCCTGAGATTGTCCAAAACCGTATGGACAGGGAACTGAACGCGGTCATCACCAACCACTACGCGGTCCTGTACATCATCGCGAGGAACCTTGTTCGCAACTCTGAGGAGAACGGCTATTACGTCGGCTCGAGAGGATCCGTCGGGTCCTCCTTCGTGGCGACGCTTGCCAGGATATCGGAGGTGAATCCTCTGCCTCCGCATTACAGGTGTCCGAAATGCAAACACAGCGAATTCATTACGGACGGAAGCGTCGGAAGCGGATTCGACATGCCGGACAAGAACTGCCCGAATTGCGGAACGAGGATGATCGTGGACGGACACGACATTCCGTTCGAAACATTCCTCGGGTTTCATGGGGAGAAGGACCCCGACATCGACCTGAACTTTTCCGGTGACGTGCAGTCGGCAGCGCACAAATATACGGAAGTTCTGTTCGGCAAGGAAAATATTTTCCGCGCCGGCACCGTCGGAACGCTGCAGTCGAAAACGTGCTTCGGTTTTGTGAAGCATTATCTCGAAGACAGAAACGTTTTTCTGACAAAGGCTGAGACTGAGCGGCTGCTGACCGGATGTGTCGGCGTAAAGCGGACGACCGGACAGCACCCGGGCGGCATCGTCGTCATTCCCAAGGAGCACGAGATCTATGATTTCACTCCGGTTCAGCATCCCGCTGACAAGGAGGAGTCGGGCGTCATCACAACGCACTTCGCTTTTGACTACCTGCACGAGACATTGCTGAAGCTGGATATTCTGGGCCACGACGTTCCGACGTTCTACAAGATTCTCGAGGAATACACCGGAAAGTCCGTCATGGCGCTGCCCATGAACGACACGAATGTCTATGAACTGTTCAAAAGCACAAAGCCGCTGAAGGTCAAGCCATCGGAGATCGGATGTGAACTCGGGACGCTCGGGCTTCCGGAATTCGGCACGAAATACGCGATCCAGATGATCCAGGACGCGAAGCCTCAGAACTTTTCCGACCTGCTTCAGATTTCCGGTCTTTCGCACGGGACCGGCATCTGGCTCGGCAACGGCAAGGATCTGATCGCAAGCGGAACGTGCACCATTCATGAGATCATAGGAACGCGCGACAGCATCATGGTTTCGCTGATGCAGCGCGGTCTGGACGCTTCCGTCGCCTTCAACGCGATGGAACGGACGAGAAAGGGGAAGGGACTGACCCCGGAGATCGTCGGGGAAATGAAGAAGTGCGGCGTTCCGGACTGGTATATCGATTCCTGCAACAAGATCAAATACATGTTTCCGAAGGCGCATGCCGCCGCCTATACGATCGCTTCTCTCCGGATCGCATGGTTCAAAGTCTATATGCCCGTCGCGTTTTACGCGACCTACTTCACCGTGAAGTCGGATACTTTCGACGGCGGGCTGGTGATGAAGGGCGAATCCGCCATACGGTCGCGTTTGAAAGAGCTTCAGACGAAGGACAACCAGACGGCGAAAGAGGAAGACATGATCGTCATACTGAACCTGATCGTGGAGATGTACGCGAGAAAGATCGAGTTTCTTCCGGTGCGTATCATGAAATCGGACGCAACCAGGTTCCTGCCGGAAGGAAACGCCATCCGGCTGCCGTTCTCGTCCATGCAGGGACTCGGAACGACGGCGTCAGGAAAAATATACGACGCGATCCATTCCGGACGCGCGACGACGGTGGAGGAACTGACTGCGGAGCCCGGCGTCGGAAAATCGGTCGTCGACGTGCTCCGCGAACACGGGTGTCTCGAAGGGCTGCCCGAATCCAACCAGATCTCCTGGTTCTGAGGTGAATTGCATGCGAAATACAAACCAGATGTTTTGCGATCTGCATACGCACAGCGTTTATTCTGTTGACGCCGCGCGGGACATGACGATCGAGAATATGTGCCTGTCCGCGCTGCATCGCGGAATCGGATGTCTGGCTGTCACGGACCATTACGACATCGGATTCGACTACAAGTTCGATCCGGTTTCCCGAGAGGAGGATTTTCTCTCGGCGAAAGAGAAGTTCGCAGGCAGGCTGGACCTGTTGCGCGGGCTGGAACTCGGAGAAATGATGGACGGGCCGGAGGAAGCAGACCGGATCAGATCCGCGGTGGATTATGACGTCATTCTCGGATCCGTTCACGGGCGTCTGCCGGGTCTGGACTATCACGACCTGGATTATCGCCAGTACGAAGACGACGCGATCGTCCGCATATGGAAGGACTATCTGGAAGCGATGACGGTCCTCGCTGAAAACGGAGATTTCGACATCCTCGCGCACATCCGCTATCCCGAACGTTACGTTATCCGGGACGGAAGGGGAGAGGTGCTCGACGTTGAGAAAAAAGGATGCGAGATGTTCGAGCCGGTGCTTCGCGCGATCATTCGGAGAGACATTTCTCTGGAGATCAACACGGCCGTCGTCCGCAAATTCGGCCTGCAGTCGGATCCCGGCCTTTCACTGCTGAAATTCTACCGTTCGATTGGCGGAAAACATATTTCCATCGGCAGCGACGCGCACAGAAGAAACGATCTCGGAGCGAATATGCGGGACGCTCTGGAGATGGCGCTTGCGGCCGGGTTTGAAGAGATATCCGTTTTTTCCGGGCGGAAGATCAGGCACATTTCAATCGAGGAGGGGGTATAGGTTATGACAAAAGAGCAGCTGAAAGAACAGGTTTTGAGGCAGCTGGAGGCGGACGCCCGGCTGGATCCGGGCACGCTTGCCGTCATGTTCGGCGTTCCGGAGGATGATATCCGCGCTGTGATCGCAGAATGCGAAGGGGACGGAACGATTTTGACGTACATGGCCAAGGTGAACTGGGAGAAGACGGAGCGGAAGATGGTTCGTGCGATCATCGAACTCAAGACGGTCCCGCAGAGAGACCGCGGGTTCGGCGCCATCGCCGAGCGGATCTCACAGTACCCGGAGGTGAAATCCGCTTATCTGATGTCGGGCGGATACGACCTCGCGCTTACGGTGGAGGGAGAGACCATGCGGGACGTCGCCCTGTTCGTTGCGGAAAAGCTTGCGACAATGGAGGGCGTAACCTCTACGGCGACGCATTTCGTGCTGCAGACGTATAAGGAAGACGAGATTGTTTTTGAGAAAGATACGACAGACAAGCGGGGGAACACATGGTGAATTTTGATCCTGCCAGTTTGCTGAACAAAACGGTCACTGATATCCGGCCTTCCGGGATCCGGAAGTTTTTTGACCTGCTCGGAACGATGAAGAACGTGACAGCGCTGACGGTCGGCCAGCCGGATTTTGAAACGCCCTGGCATATCCGTGATGCCGGTATTCGTTCTTTGGAAGAAGGACGGACCTATTACACATCGAACAACGGGCTCATCGAATTCCGGCGTGAGATTTCCGCGTACCAGGAAAGGCGGTTCGGGCTGTCTTATGATCCGGAAAAGGAGATCATCGTCACGGTAGGAGGCAGCGAAGCGATCGATCTGGCTTTCCGCGCGCTTTTGAACCCCGGTGACGAGGTCGTGATCCCGGAACCGTGCTTTGTCTGCTATGAACCGCTGGTCAGGCTTGCCGGCGGCGTTCCTGTTCCACTCGGTCTGAAAGCAGGGAACGGATTTCGCCTCAACGAGTCGGACCTGCGCGCCGTGATGACATCGAAAACAAAGATCCTTGTTCTTCCGTTCCCGAACAATCCGACCGGCGCCTGCCTGTCGGAAGAGGATCTGACTTCCGTCGCGCGTGTCGTCCGTGAATCCGGAGCCGCCGTGGTCTCGGATGAGATCTATGCGGAACTGACTTACGAACGGAAGCACGTTTCCATTGCTTCGTTCCCGGGAATGCGGGAACGTACGGTCGTGATCGGCGGCTTTTCAAAGTCATACGCAACGACGGGCTGGCGGCTGGGGTATACGCTGGCGCCGGCGATCCTGACGAAGGAAATGGCGAAGATCCATCAGTACGCGATCATGTGCGCGCCGACCACAAGTCAGTATGCGGCTGTCGAGGCGGCACGAAACGGAGACGCCGACATCGAACGGATGAAAGAGGAATATTTCGTCAGACGGAATCTGATCGTTTCCAGACTCCGCGAGGCGGGACTGGAATGCCTGATGCCGGAAGGAGCGTTCTATGTCTTCCCAAAACTGCCGGACAGCGGGATGAGCAGCGACCGGTTCTGCGAAAGACTTCTCTATGAGCGGCAGGTCGCCATCGTTCCCGGGTCGGCTTTCGGATCCTCAGGCGAAGGATTCGCCCGTCTCTCTTATGCCTACGGCGTTCGTCACATCGAAAAAGCGGTCGACGGGATCAAAGCCTTTCTGGAGGCGTTATGAGCATCTACCTCGCGGAGCCCGCATGGGCAAAGATCAACCGGTTTCTGCACGTCACCGGCATCAGACCGGACGGCTATCACACGCTGAGAACGGTCATGCAGACGGTCTCCCTTTGCGACAGGATCTCTTTCCGGCAATCGGAGCGAGACGAAAAGCTGGCTTTCATTTGCAGCGATCCGGCGTTGGAGAATGAGTCAAATCTTTGCGTCAAGGCCGTCCGGGTGTTCGAGGAATCCGCGGGTTTTGCTGTTTCCGGCAGGCTGAAACTGGACAAAAGGATTCCCTGGGGCGCCGGACTGGGAGGAGGAAGCGCGGATGCAGCCGCGGTCCTCAGACTGCTGCAGAGACGGTTCGGACGGCCGCTGACCGATGAACAGCTGATGACGGCCGCCAGGCGTCTTGGCGCGGACGTTCCTTTCTGCGTTCGCGGGGGAAGGGCGCTATGCGAAGGGATCGGCGACGTGATCACACCGCTTCCGGATGAACGAACCGAGCACATGCTGATCGTGAAGGGAAAAAGCGGTCTGTCTACGCCGGACATGTACAAGGCGTTTGACGGACGGGAAAATGTCTTGAGCGAAAAGCGCGCATCAGACAATGAAGAGGGCAACGATTTTGAGCAGGCCGCCTTTTTGTTTCTGCCGGAGATCAGGAGCTTTATGGAAGCGCTGAAAACGCTCGGCGCATTCGAGGTCCGCATGAGCGGGAGCGGGAGCGCTGTTTTCGGCGTGTTTGCGTCTGCCGCGGCCGCAAAGAAAGCGGAGCAGGCTTTTTCCGGGTGGCCGCATAATCCGCCGGATGGCGGCGGAATCCCTGTTTTTTCGGCAGTCTGCCGAACGATTCCGCGGCTGACCGAAGTCAAGTAGAAAAGGAAGAAATGCAATGCTGTATCGCGTATTCGGTCCCGCGGGAAGCGGAAAAACACAATATCTGTACAGCGTTCTGACCGAAGCGTTCCGAGCCGGCGAGCCCTGCGTCTGGATCACGCCGGAATCACAATCCTTCCAGACAGAGCGCCAGATTCTGAATCTGCTCGGCAATGCCGGGTCGGGGCTGGTGGAAGTGATGACGTTCGGCGAAATGCCGGACATTTTTGCACGCCGTTACGGCGGTTTCAGCGAAACATTTCTCGATCGCGGCGCGATCATCGCGCTGCTTTCCGTTCTTGCGTCTGAAAACAGGGACCGCCTGGAGGAATATATGTCGTCGGCCGAGGATCCGGGATTCCTGGAAGACCTTCTTCAGCTGTTCAAGCGTCTGCGCTCGGCAATGATCACCCCCGAACGGCTGGAGGACGCTGTTTCGAAAGGAAAATGGGAGAACAGAAGCAGACTTCGCAGGAAACTCAAGGACGTTTCCGTTCTCTATCGAGCCTATGACGGTTTCTTCAACGAGGAAAGAAAAGATGCGAGAACGCGGCTGACGATGCTTTCCGAGCGGCTTCCGAAGTGTCCGTATTTTTCCGGAAAAACTGTTTTTATCGACGGCTTTTACCGTTTTCAAGAGCAGGAGCTTGCCGTTTTAAAATGCATTCTTTCGCAGGCGAAGAACGTCTGGTGCGGCTTTGCCGGAGAAGCGGAAGGGTGCGGAGAACGGGAATTGTTTTCGCGCATCAGGATGGCCGCTGACAAGCTGGCGCGCCTTGCCCCCGGCGACAATTTCAAAGATATCCGGATGACGGGATATACGCGGAGCGCCGATCCGGCATTCGCATATCTTGAAAAGCACATGTGGTCGGAAAGCAGCGAATGCTTTTGCGGACCGGCGGACCGTATCCGGCTGATCCGGGCGGATAATCCGTTCGACGAGTCTCATGCCGTCGCTTCCAAGATCATGGAACTCGTCCGAAACGGGAAACGGTTTCGCGACATTGCGGTCTTCATTCGAAATCCGCAGTCTTATACCGGGATCCTGGATGCTGTTTTCCGTGCTTCGAACATCCCGTTTTTCTTTTCTGAAAAGAACGACATCATGGCAAATCCGCTGATCGCTTTCGTTTGCGGAGCGCTGGAAATGGCCGCGACCAGATTTTCGACCGCTTCTGTCAGAAGGTACCTGAAAACCGGATACGCAGGCCTGCCCTCCGATGAAATCGATCTGCTTCTGAGATACGCGGACGCATGGTCTGTTCGCGGGTCGGACTGGGTGTCCGGAGACACCTGGAAACGGAATCCGGACGGATACCGGCCGGGCCGGATGACAGAGGAGCAGCAGTCTGCGCTTGACGCCGTGAACGAGGCGCTGGCCCACTTCCGGAAAAGTGTGCGCAACCTGATGGAGGCGTTTGAAAAGTGGAATGCGGAATACAAAGTTGATGACATCATTTTGTTGTTGTGTACGCATTTATCGCTTCTCGAGTCGTCAAAGCGGTTTACGGATCGCGTCAACACCCTGCTGGAAGCCGGTGAAGAGGAAGCCGCCAGAAAAGAAAGCCAGATATGGGAATCCCTCATGGTCATTTTCGACAGACTGCATGATATCTGCGGGAACAAGGCGATGACCGTGCAGAAGTTTCTGACGCTCTTCCGTCTGACTGCAGAACAGTACGACGTCGGAACCATCCCGTCCGGTGCAGACTGCGTGACGGTCGGAAATCCTTCCGGCACACGGCCGGATGACGCGAAAGCAGTGTTCCTCATGGGATGCAACGAAGGCGTATTTCCGGCTTCCGCCGGCCGCGGAGGTCTTTTTGACGAAGACGAGACGGGCTTCCTTTGCGAAGCGGATCTCCCGCTTTCCGATCCGATCGAAGACAGGATGATCGAGGAACGGTATGATTTTTACACGGCTGTCACGACTCCGTCGGAATATCTTTTTCTCAGTTATCCTTCGGGCGCCGTTTCCGGAGAATCCCTGCGGCCTTCGTTCGGATTGAACAGGATCCGGACGCTGTTTCCGAACGTCGAAGCGGAAGCGTTCGATGCCGGCCCCGAAAAGCTCTTGTATTCGGCGGCTTCCGCCGCGTCCGTTTTTCCTTTGCTGGCGGACGGCGAGGGAAAAGAAGAGATCAGGTCCATATTGACTACCAGGAAAAAGCCTTTTCGCGGGACCTGGCCGGATCTGTTTGATCCCGATGTCCGGGTGGCGGAGGACGGAAGGTCTGTCCGCCTGTCCCCAAGCTCTCTCGACCGTTATCGCGGATGTCCGTTCTCGTATTTCGGAAGAGACCTGCTCAAACTGAAGGAAAAAAAGCAGTACGCATTTTCCAGACAGGAGATGGGGACGCTGCTTCACAGCGTGCTCGAGGCATATCTCCGCAGACATGTTTCCAACGGCCGGTTCGTTCCTCCAAAGGACAAGACGTCGATGGAGAATGAAACGAACGAGTTGTTCGATGCGCTTCTCCGCGAAGCCGGAGCAACGCAGGAACCGGGAAAGCAGTTCCTGCACACGTGCGAAAACTATCGGAAAACAGTACAGGCGGCCGTCTCGGATCTGACGGAAGAGTTCCGGAACAGCAGCTTCGTTCCGATCGGGTTTGAGGTTCCGATCGGACGAAAGGAAGGCGGGCTGCCGCCGCTGACCCTGCATACGGAGGACGGAAGGAGCGTTTCGCTGACCGGTGTCATTGACCGTGTCGACGGCTTTTCAGACGGCGGAAACGAATATGTTCGTGTCGTGGATTACAAGTCGTACAACAAGTCGCTGGACCTCAGTCTGTCGGACAGACA
>CACZRJ010000265.1 GCA_902783535.1 uncultured Ruminococcus sp.
AAGAAACGTTCCATTCTTCCAAAAGAATCCTCATCGGGATGCCGGAGCGCAGCGTTTCCTTCGGGAACGGAATGACCATTTTCAGGATCGGCGGGACCTCCTCCCCCATGCCCGTACGGACGTCGTACGGATGCTCGTAAGTCAGCACTTCTCCGAGATCGTACATGCCGAACCGACCGGCCCGTCCCGCGATCTGCTGGATCTCGGAAGGGAACAGCGGACGGTTCCTGATCCCGTCAAATTTACTCGTGCTGAAAAAGAGGATCCTCCGGATCGGAAGCGAGATGCCCATCCCGATCGCGTCGGTCGCGACGACGACATTTGTTTCCTTCGCGGCGAACCGCCGCACTTCTTCCCGCCGCGCGGCGGGCGGCAGGCTGCCGTAGATCACGCTGGCCGGAATTTTCGCGGACTCCAGATGTGCGGCAATGGTCAGGACCTGTCTTCTGGAGAACGCGATCACGGCGTCTCCCGGCTCGATGTCTTTCAGATTCCGCCATGTCCCGGAGAATTCCAGCGGGACCAGACGCTCGTGGACATGCGTCTCATACGGCGCGGGGATCTGTTCGATCAGATCCCGTATGATTTCCAGTGCCTGCGGCGCCATGCAGACGTGGATCTCCCGCGCGTCGACCAGAAGCAAAGCCTTCGTCCAGTGGGCGCCGCGGCTCGGGTCGGAGATCATCTGCGCTTCGTCGATCACGACGACGTCGTAACGGTTCCGGAAGTCGCAGAGTTCGATCGTGGACGCCGTGATGGTCGCGCCGGGAATCATTTCCTCCTCTTCCCCGGTCAGCAGATTGCACCGGACGCCGTCATAGTTCAGCCGGTCGAACATTTCCAGCGCGAGCAGGCGAAGCGGACCGAGATAAAGCCCGGAGTCCGCTCTTCTGAGCGCTTCCATCGCGTCGTGCGTTTTTCCGCTGTTCGTCGGTCCCACGTGAAAGACGAATTTCCGGTCCATTTCCGCGGCGCGCTTCAGGTATACGGACGGATCGTAGTGCCTCAGCAGCTTCTCCGCTTCTTTTTTTTGCTGACGCGCCAGAAGTTTTCTTTTTTTCTTTTCCTGCTTGGCCAGTTCCCTTTTTTCTTTCCGCTTTTTTTCCGCTTCAAGCCGTTCTTCGGCGGATTTCCGGATGTCCGGATCTTCAAGAAGCTTCTGGGCGTATTCTTCGCGAATCAGGTATGCGTGATTCCTGCCTTTCGCGAGCGGATAGATGCAGAAATGCTGGCCGCCGTTCACCCCGTACTTTTTCAAAAGCTGCCCGTGCGAAAGCATCCCTTCCTGCGCTGCGGCTTTTTCTTCCGTTTTCCTATCGTACGCCACTGGTCGGTTCTCCTTCCGCTCGTCTGTTCGCCGAGATCCACGCGGCCGCCCTGAGGACGTTTACCGCCGACCGGCGGAGCTCCGCTCTCGTCAGGCCTTCCGCCTTCTCCAGAACGGAAGCGACGTGCCTGTCTTTCCGGAACGAGCGCGCGGTATGCAGGAACGATCCCGGCATCAGCAGGTCCACCTGCGCGCGGATGCGGTAGGCGTTGTTCCGCAATGACGGGAATTCCGGGCTGGACGCTTTCCGCATCCACCAGTCGGTCATGACCATGCCGCGGTATCCGAATTCTTTTCTGAGAACGGTCGTGACGAGGTCGTAATGATAATGGCACCAGACCCCGTTCACCTTGTTGTATGCGGTCATGACCGCCATCGGAGCGGATTCTCTGATGCAGATCTCGAAATTGCGCAGATACAGTTCCCGGAGCGCGCGCTCCCCGATCTTCGCGTTGTGCCGGTTTCTCCGGAATTCCTGATGATTGCACGCGTAATGTTTCGGACAGGCGCCTCTGCCTGACGACTGCAGTCCGCTGACGACGGCCGCGGCCGTCCGCCCGGACAGGACGGGATCTTCCGAAAAATATTCGAAATTCCGTCCGCAGAGCGGATTCCGGTGCAGGTTCATGCCCGGCGCGAGCAGGACGTCCGCGCCCAGTTTTTCCATTTCCTTTCCGAGCAAAGCATAGATCTCCCGCACGAGATTTCTGTCCCAGGTCGACGCGAGCGCCGTACCGCACGGAAGGAGCGAGCAGAACGCGGCGGCGCGGACGCCGGCCGGTCCGTCGCAGCAGGAAACGGGCGGAATGCCTCTGTCCCTCAGCGAGGGCAGGATCCCGCCGAACACGCCGGCGTTACCGGGAATGCCGAGCGGCGAGTTCATCATGCCGTGTCCGCGCGTCAGAGCTTCCAGTTCGCCGTCGGACAGCGAGGAAACGAACGCGGAAAGACCTTCCCCGTCGTCGGGAGATATTTCGGAAAAGTCCTTTTTCTCCTCCGGCGCGGTCTTTTCTTCCGCGGGCAGCCCTGAAAGGATCCGTTCCCGAAGCATGGACGAAGGACCGAGCAGCGGCTCGCAGACGCGGACCGTGCGGTCGCTGTCTTCCGTCCATCCGCCGGCCGGAACGCCGTTCACCTCCAGGCGGTAATCCCCTTTCTCGAGAATATACGCGTGAAGGTCTTCGGAATACGAGGAAACGGTCATGGAGTCGAACGTCAAAACCAGGTCCTCTGAGTCCCCGGGATCCAGCAGCCCCGTTTTCGCGAAATCCGCAAGGACGCGGACCGCTTTCGGAAGTCTTCCTTCCGGCTGGGCGCACCAAAGGGCCGCCGTTTCCTTTCCCGCGGCGGCGCCGGTGTTCGTGACGCGGACGGTCACCTCCCCGAACCGGGAAGAAATGACCTCCGTATGAAAGGTCGTATACGACAGTCCGAATCCGAACGGGTACAGAACCTGTTCCGGGTGTCTGTCAAAATGCCGGTAGCCGATGAAAATGTCTTCCCCGTAGTCCGTTTCGTCCGGATGACCGAACCGTCCGGGGTAGTGGTCGTAAGCTTTCGCCGCCGTGCAGGGCAGTTTCCCGCACGGGCAGACGTTTCCGTAAAGGACGTCAAATGCGCCGCGCCCGCTCTCCATGCCGCCCATCCAGCAGACCAGGACCGCGGACAGCCTGTCGCCGAAGGACGCCGTCCAGGACAGGTCCGGCAGATTGCCGCAGTTCAGCAGGACGGCGGTTTTTCTGAAATGAGACGTCACGAGCCGTAGCATCCGCTCCTC
>CACZRJ010000266.1 GCA_902783535.1 uncultured Ruminococcus sp.
CCTTCGTAAAGCGCTCCGGAAATGCTTACGACGGCGTTTCCGCCGACCGCGAACAGGGACAGGCTCGGATGCCTTCCCCTCCACCTGCCGATCCGGTACGTTTCCTCCCGCGCGGGCAGGATCGCGACGGCCGCTTTCGCGTCGGACAGGATGCCGCGCCCGCCGCGTTCCAGAAGATAGGACAGCAGCTGGATGTTCGCGGCCGAATGGGAGATCCTGCTTCCGCCGAGCGCGCCGAACAGACAGAATCTCGAGAACCCCGCTTCCAGCCCGAACTTCACGGCCGCGACGGAGTCGGTGTCGTCCTTCCGGACGGGAAGAATGATGCTCCTCGTCACGTCCGGCGCTTTTCTCAGCGAGTCGCCGTCGCCGATGTAAACGTCCGGTTCGATCCCGGCTTCCCGCATCGCGCGCAGTCCCGCGTCGGCGGCGATCCAGAAGTCGCTCTTCGTCTTTTCGGGGAGGAATCCGGGCTCCAGATCTCCCGCGCAGACGATGACGCATACGCCTTTCCGCGGGCTCGTCATGCCTTGTTCTTCCCTCTCTCGCGGATCGCGGGGATGGTCGAGACCGCGATGGCGCAAACGACCGTGATCAGGATCTCGGGGATCATGTAGCACCCGTTGTAGACGAGAGAATAGACGGCCGCGAGCCCGCTTCCGGAGAACGTCTCGAGGATCCACTTCGCCACCGGCAGTTCTCCAACGACGGTATCGGTGAAGAACCATTCCGCCCAGGCGCCGTAGAAGAGCCATCCGGACAGCGTGTGAAACGCATAGCACGCGAGCAGTCCGACGAGGCTTCCGACCGCCAGGGCGCCGGCGGGAGAGCGCATCTTTCTGAAGAAGGAGGAGATCCCGACGGCCGTAAAGGCGAGCAGATAGTCGAGCAGGATGACGCCGAACGCGATCCCCACGCCCATGAAGCTGTCGCTGTCCGGGGTGAACAGTCCGGCGACCGTCCGGAATCCGATGAGCATCTGCAGGAGCGAGAAGACGAAAGCGGAGCCGAATCCCCACGCCGGACCGTAGAGATAACCGATCAGGACCAGCGGAAGCAACGACGCGAAGGTGATGGTCCCGCCGAAGGGCAGATTCAGAAACGGGATGTATTCGCAGACGAACGCGATGGCCGTTCCGAGCGCGATCAGCATCGCCGACGTGACGAGTTTGTTTGTTTTCTTTACCATTAATATATACCCCCTTTTGGTTTTTCAAAAAGATATGCGCCGGACGCCCGGCGCATATCGGTGAAAAGCCATTCCGCTTCTTCCCTACGCCGGCATTATCCGGATCAGGTTTCCGGCGGTCTCCCGCCGCGGGGTTCGCGTGAATTCCGCGTCTCAGCATCACTTTCGTGCAGCACCCCCGGTATTCGATTGTCTATTTTTTCAGTTTCCGTCGAAGGACCACTGCAGCCGGACGTTCAGTTCCAGCCCGTCGCCCTCCGCGTCCGCACGTCCCGGCGTATATCCGGCCGTCCGGTAGATCCGGAAGGCGCATTCCGCGGAAAACGACCTGATCTTTCCTTCGGCCACGGTATAAGTCAGAACGAGGTTCCCGAACGATTCCTTCGTTTTGTCGGGCGAGGAGATCCCGGTCATTTCGTACCAGTCCCAGCCGCAGAGTTCGTCCAGCTTCTCTTTCGAGCCGGAAGTCTCCAGCGTGTACAGCGTCCCGGAACGGTTCCCGGAAACGGTCAGGGACCGGATCTCTTTCAAATCGGGCAGGACCGGCGCGTGGAACGGATACGAGCGAAGGATCTCTTCGAAGTTTTTGTCCGACGAAACCGTCTCCCCGTCCTCGGTATGAAACTGCTTTCCGTCCCGGAAAACGTCTTTCGCGCGGACCGGCTTCGCGAGCAGCGTCGCGGTGTATTCCTGCTCCGCTTCCTTTTTTTCTCTGTCGCAGGTCAGGTTTCCCGAAATGGAATAAAGAACGCTGCCTGTTGTTCCGGACAGGTCCCTGAAGGTCGTCTCCGCCTGAAATTTCGCTTCCGTCCGGCCGCTTCCGGCGGACAGGGCTTTTTCGAGGGCGGCGTGATCGGAGGAGAAATCCTTTCCGCATCCGCAGAGGCAGAACAGGAGGAGAATCCCGGCGGCGAGGAGGCCGCAGGCGGACTTCAGCCTTCGCCTTCTCACCGGTCGACTTCCTCGCCGGCGACGAACAGATCCGTCTTCTTCATGACGTTCCGCAGCGCGCTGACCAGGCAGTAGTATCTGCCTTCGCCGTTGATGGTGTAGTAGGCTTTCGTGGACGAGACGCGGTAGAAGTTGTAGTCGCGCTTGTCCGTCTTGCTGCGCACGGAGATCTTCATGTATTCCTCCGGCTTTTCGCCCGGTTCCGGCGTGTAGCTGTTCTTCATGTTCAG
>CACZRJ010000267.1 GCA_902783535.1 uncultured Ruminococcus sp.
GCGGAGCCCGAGGAAGTCATCCGCCAAAAAGTGGAGGAGGGTCTTCGGATCGGACGGGACGGCCTGCTTCTGGACGACGAAAAAGTTCTGCTGGCGATGGATGCGAGCGGAAACGGGAAATTCCTGCCGAACGTCTATACGAAGAAAGGCGGACTGAATCACGAAAGCAAAAACCTGAAAACCAGGGAAGGGTTTCAGGAGATGTTCTCGGATCTGGAGAATAAGCTTCGTGAAACGGGAGAGCGGATTCTGAACGGTGAAATGCGCATCTCTCCCGTGAAACACGGGCAGTACGATGCCTGCGCCTACTGTCCGATGAAAAATGCCTGCAGGTACAAAGAGAAGGAGGGATGACCGATGCCGAACTGGACAAACGCCCAGCTGAATGCCATTCAGACGCGCGGGAGAACGCTTCTCGTTTCCGCGGGCGCCGGAAGCGGAAAAACGACAGTCCTGACGAATCGCCTTCTCGAAAGGATCGCTGCCGGAGAATCGGTCACGGATTTTCTTGTCGTGACTTTCACGAACGCGTCTGCGGCGGATCTGCGGGAAAAGCTCTATGAGGCGCTCGGAAAACTGTCCTCGGAACATCCGGAAAAAAGTCATTACCGGAAGCAGCTCTATCTGCTTCCGGAAGCGGATATCGGAACCATCGATTCCTTCTGCGGCCGTATGGTGCGGGCACATTTCCAGCTGCTCGGTCTTTCTCCCAAACTCCGGATCGCCGACCAAAAAGAATCGGAGCTGCTGATGATCGACGCGATGAGCGAAACGATCGAGGAATGCTACGAATCCGGGGATCCGAATTTCCTGTATCTGGCCGATACGTTTACCGGGATGAAAGATGACGGCCCCCTGCTGTCGGTCATGCTGTCGGTTTACAGCCGCCTGCGCGCATTCGAGGACGGGGAAGGATGGCTCCTTGAAAAAGGAAACGCGCTGCTTTCCGATGCCGGCAGGGTAAACGAAGGGCTCTTCGCGACGGAAATCGGAAAACAGCTGCAGAACTTTCTGATTACGGAACTGCGCAGCATGGAAAACGAGTTTTCCATCCTGACGGATTATGCGATATCGAGCGGAAGCGGCGATGCAACGATTGACGTTCTGAATGCGTGGACCGCGCATATCCGGAGTCTTGAGGCGCGCGCGGAAAACGGACAGCGGGCATTTCTTGACGAAGCGGAAGGATGGGCCCCCGGGAAAAAAATGGGCGGCGCGGCTCCCGGCGTCGGTCAGGTGCGCGACAGTCTGAAAAAGGAACTCGACGATCTGATCTCGCTGTTTTCTCTCACGAATCCGGCCGTTCTGGAAGAACAGTTCAGAAAGACGGGGACTGTTGTGCTCGCGGCGGGAAGATTTCTGAAATTGTTTGAAGAAAAATATGCCACGGCAAAAAAATCAAAGGGAATCCTGGATTTCGGGGACGCAGAGCACATGTTCCTTTCGCTTCTGGAGAAGGACGGTTGTGAAACAGAAGTCTGCAAAACGCTTCGCGCCCATTATCACGAGATCTATATCGACGAGTATCAGGACGTCTCCCCGCTGCAGGACCGGATCTTCACGTTGCTTTCCGACGGCGCCAACCGTTTCATGGTCGGAGACGTCAAGCAGTCGATCTACCGTTTTCGCAACGCGTTTCCGGATATTTTCCTGTCCTACAAGGACAGGTTCTCTGACGTCGGCCTTCCGGATATGTCAAGTTCTTCCGAAGATGCGGGGAAGAGCGCAGGCGGACGGATCTTTCTGAGAGAAAACTTCCGGAGCGGCGAAAAGATCCTTGCATTCACAAATCTCCTGTTCCATTCTCTGACGGGGGGGACGGTTTACGAAAGAGAATACGCCGGGGAGGAACTGGTTTTTGCCCGCGAAAACAGGGAAGGCCCGCTTCCGGTGACCATCGCTTACGCAACATATGACGGCGGCCCTAAGGCTGAATACAAAGGAAAGGATGCCAAAAAGGCGGAAGCGGAATACATCGCCGACAGGATATGCGAACTGATGCGCGACGCGCAGTGGAAAGAAAAAGACGGTTCCAAACGCAAGTGCCGCTACGGCGACTTCGCTTTACTCTTTTCCGCTCTGAAGAATCAGACGAAGGAATACGAGGACGCGCTGCGTGCGAGAGGGATCCCGTATTCCGTTACGACAGACAAACCGTTTTTGGAGCAGCCGATCGTCCGTCTTGCGGTGTCTCTGCTTCGGGCGATCGACGATCCGACCGATGACATATCGCTTTTCGGGACGATGCGGAGCCCGTTGTTTGATTTCACGGCAGACGAGATTTATACCATCAGGAAAAACGACGAAGACAATCAGCGCCCGCTGATCCGTTCCGTCCGCGGCGAGGCTGAAAGAGATACGCCGCTCGGGAAGAAGTGCGCAGAATTTCTGGAGCGGCTGGAGTCGTTTCGCACGCTCGCGGAAGGCCGTCCGTGCCATGGATTTCTCTGGGAACTCTATATGCAGACCGGCATCCTGTATCTCGGCGGCGAAAGAACACGCAACATGCTCCTTACCCTATACGAAGCCGCGCGGGCATTTGAGTCCACGGGATACAAGGGACTTTCCGGATTCCTGGTGTATTTGCGGATCGCGGAGGAGAAGGGAAGCGGAATAGAAACCGCCGGAAGCGACTCCGTTCCGGACGACTGCGTCGTTCTGACCACCATCCATAAGTCGAAAGGGCTTGAATACCCGGTGGTCTTTCTCTGCAACACGGGAGGAGCATTCAACAGGAGACCCGGAACGCCTGTCCGGATCCTCAGAGACAGCGGGATGTTCTTCCCGTTGCGGGATATGGAACGCCTGACGGAAACGGACACGATCCTTTACCGGTTCGCAGAATCGTTCGAGCAGGTGAGTGAATTTGGCGAAACACTGAGGAAACTGTATGTCGGCTGTACAAGAGCGAAAGAGAAACTGTATATCACGGGGACGATGACGGCAACGAGGGAGCAGAACCGGGAATACAGGAGAAGAAACCCTTCCAGCCTGCTGGAAATGGTCATGTTTTCCGCGGACCGGAACGAAGATGATTCCTCTTTTGAAATCGTCCGGATCCCGCGGCATGCAGAAGGGGACGCCTCATGCATGGAAGAACTGAGGGAAGCCGTCATTGCACCGCCGAAACTCGGAAAACTGACCGAAGAGCAAAAGCAGGCGCTTCAGTTCCGATACCCTCACGAAACCGGGTATGCTGCAAAAATTACGGCATCCGAACTGAAGCGAAGGAACGGGAAACTGGTTTCCGAAACGAGGGAATCACAACTCGTACGTGACCCGGAATTTCTCTCGGGCGAAAACAAAGAACGCGACGCGGCTCATATGGGAACGGCAAACCACGCGTTTTTGCAATACTGCGATTATGATCGCGTACGGAATGTCAGGCTGGACACCGAAGCGGACAGAATGGTCGAAGCCGGAATGATCACGCGGACACAGCGTGAACTGCTGGATTTCGACGGACTGGATTTCTTTTTCCGGAGCGAATT
Source organism: uncultured Ruminococcus sp. (assembly GCA_902783535.1). Lineage (GTDB taxonomy): Bacteria > Bacillota > Clostridia > Oscillospirales > CAG-382 > Coliplasma. The sequence continues at coordinate 3,492 of CACZRJ010000267.1, forward strand.
GTTCGGGAGAATCAGGAAAAGCCCGCTCGTCCGGAGGGAAATGTCCTTCTCCGTTCTTGCGGGTGCCGGGTTGATCGGCGGAGAGCCGGAAGAAAAAATCGTTCTTCAGGGGCTCATCGATTGCGTTTTCGAAGAATCGGACGGCACAATGACCGTCGTCGATTACAAAACGGACCGGGTGAAAGATCCGAAGAATCTCGCCGACCGGTATGCGCTTCAGCTCATGTGCTATAAGTATGCGGTCCAGGAGATCACCGGAAAAACGGTCGGGAAAACGCTGCTTTGGTCGTTTTCGCTCGACAAGGAGATTTCCGTCGACCTCAGCCGGTACGGCGACCTGTTCTGACCCCGGAAGGCCCCGTCGAAGAATGAGTCCGGGCCTCCGTGGAACGGATTTCAAACAAATACAAATTCCCGCTTCCGAAATATGAAAAACGGAAGCGGGAATCTTTTTTCGAAACGATCAATTCTTTGCCTGCGTGACCTACTCTGTCCGCAGCGCGCGCACGGGGTCTTTTCTGGAGGCGATTCCGGAAGGGATCAGCCCGGCAACGAATGTCAGCAGCATGCTGATCGCGACGAGAATGACCGCTGCCTGGAAGGGCAGAAACGCAGAAATGCCCTGGATGCCGGAAAGTGCGTGTATGATCGCGTTGATCGGAATGCAGAGCAAAACGGAAACGAGAATCCCGATGATGCCGGCGGTGAAGCCTACGATCAGCGTCTCTGCGTTGAAAACCTTCGAAATGTCCCGTTTGGACGCGCCGATGGCGCGGAGAATGCCGATCTCCTTCGTCCGCTCCAGGACGGAGATGTATGTGATGATGCCGATCATGATGGAGGAAACAACGAGGGAAACGGAAACGAAGCCGATCAGGACATACGAGATGGCGTTGATGATGGTCGTGACGGACGAGAGCAGGATGCCGACGATGTCGGTGTACTGGATTTTGTCCTTTTCCTCCTGCCGGTCGTTGTATTCGGAGATCATGTCTTTCACGCGGTCTTTGGACGCGAAGTCTTTCGAATACAGGTAAATGGTTTCGGGCGCGGATTCGTCGACATACCCGAATTGGGAAAGCGTCTGACGGAAGGAGGACTTTGCAAGCACGCTTTTTCGGTAGGTTTCAGCGGATTTCAGCTTGTCTTTTTCCGGGATGCCGGGGAAAACGGAATCGTACAGGGAGATCAGTTCCGCGGTCGTGTATGATTTCACCAGTTCCGCAGCGCTCGATTCTTTCAAAAGCTCGCTCAGAAGCGCACGGGTGATTCTGTCCCTGTCCTCCTCGGATACGGAGGAAAAGATAGCTTTCGCCATCGCGGCGGCCTGCGCGCTGTTTTCGCCGGTTTCCGAGAAGGAGCCGAGTCCCGGGAGTATGGAAGCCGTCATGGTAACGAAAGAGTCCGGATCCAGGGATTCGTATTGCGCGAGCATCGCATCGATGTCAGGAGCGTCATGGAAGGGAGAAGACGGATCCATGACGGAGATGCGGATGGCCGACATCAGAACCGTTTTGTAGTCCGCGGGCGACACATTCGCCAGATCCTTGAGATGGGACAGGATATACAAATCTCTTTCTTCACGGCTCATCGTTTCCATCTCCGCGTCAACCAGCCCTTCGGCAGAGGACGACAGATAGGAGATCATCACGGCCGCCTTGCCGTTTTCCCTGTCTTTCAATGTCTCTTCAAGCCAGTTGATCTTTTCCGCGTCTGCGAGCGACTCGAACGATCCGTCGTCGAAGAACTGACCGGTCAGTACGGAAATGCCGGGGGTGCTTTCTGTCTGCTGAATCGATATTTCGCTTTCCCTGACAAGAGCCATCATCTCGGCAGGCAGTGAAGACTGAAATGCAATTGCTCCGCGCATGGAAGCGGAGGCCGCTTCGGGATTCGGGCGGACGATACCGGAGATGGTTACGGGGATCCCGTTCGCTTTTGCAAATGCGGGACGGTCGAACGAAGGATCCTCGCGGACGTCCTTCCAGACAGGATACGTCTTTCCGTCGAACACATATGTTTCATCTGTTTTTTCATAGAGCAGATGGTTGGGGACAACGTAGAAAGTCATGCCGAGGAAATCATCGTAGCTGAATACGATGTCATCGGATTCGTATTTTTCGCCGTTCATGACCGACTGAAACAGTTCGGGGAGTTCGGACTGGTCTTTCAGTCCCAGGGCGTAGAGAACCAGGTTGGTCACGGTGTTGTTTTCGTTGACGATGAGCATGACCTCGCGACTGTTATTCGACCAATGGCCGGCGATCACGTCGTACTGCGACTGCAGCAGTTCCTGGTTGTCGAGCATCTCGTGGAACACGTTCATGGAGGATGAATATCCAGAAGCGTATGCCGAACTGCTGGAAGACATCATGCCGACCATGCCGGCGAGCGCCCCGCCCATGTTCTCCACGATCGTGGAGGGGTTGACTTGCGTTTTTCCGTCTTCGGAAAACGCGATCAATTGAAAACTGTAGCCGTAGCGAATGTTTGAAACGGCATTTTCGAGTTTCTCGGGATGCTGTTCGAGATATGATTTGAAATCTTTCAGATTGTTTTCTCGCGTCGACATCATCGCGGAAAGCATGCTGCCCATGGAATCGTCGACATAGATCTCGCCGTCTTTGACTTCCCGTTTTCGCGTTTCGCGCGCGTCTACCATGGCGGAGAGGACGGCCGAGTAGTCCTGCGTTTCTCTCGTGATGGAGAGCGGATACGAGGAGAGCGCGTCTTCCTGGACATCCTGAATATATGCGTTGATGCCTGTGGAAAGCGCGAGGATCAGGGCGATTCCGATGATGCCGATGGAACCCGCAAAAGACGTCAGGAATGTCCGCGCCTTTTTCGTCATCAGATTGTTCAGCGAGAGCGAGGTCGCGGTCAGAAAGGACAGCGCCTTTTTCTTCTTGCGCGTTTTATCGACTTTCTGCTCCGCCTCTTCCAGCGCGAACGGCATGGAGTCGTCCGTGATCAGACCGTCTCTCAGCCGGATGATCCGACTGGAGTAAGTCTCGGCCAGCTCGGGGTTATGTGTCACCATGATGACGAGTCGGTCGGAAGCAATCTCTTTCAGGATCTCCATGACCTGTACGGAGGTCGCCGTATCCAGTGCCCCGGTCGGCTCGTCCGCGAGCAGGATCTCCGGATTATTGACGATCGCACGTGCGATCGCGACGCGCTGCATCTGCCCGCCGGACAGCTGGTTCGGACGCTTGTCCATCTGATCGCCGAGCCCGACTTTTTCGAGCGCTTCCGCAGCTCTCCGCTTTCGTTCCGCCTTGGAAACGCCGGAAATGGTCAGTGCCAGCTCCACATTTGTGAGAACCGATTGATGCGGGATGAGATTGTATGTCTGGAAAACGAATCC
>CACZRJ010000268.1 GCA_902783535.1 uncultured Ruminococcus sp.
CGTGAACAGAATGATGTTGAGAACGGCCATGACCATCGTTGTTGCGGTTTCGTCATAAACACCGCTCACGCCGACAACATAGAAAAGTGCTACCAGAAAAATGACACCGACGATGCCGAGCACCATGCCGGCGATCGCGAGCCCGAGTCCCCGCTTCTGCCGGGGTGCCTGGACAGGCGACGGCTGAGCGAATGCCGGCGTGATGATGTACTGAGGCTGAGGGCCGGGCTGTACCGTCGTTTCCCGAGGTGCTCCGGTATGACTGATTTCCTTTTCCTCCGCCGGATCGATAAAGTCATTCGAATTTTCCTGAACCGGTTCCTCGCGAATGATCTTTTCCTCGTCGTTCAGAGGTTCGCTCTTCGTTCCGCATTTGGGACAAAAAGCATCGTCGTCCTCAAGTTTGTAGCCGCATTTGACACAAAACTTCATCGCCTAGTTTCCAAATCAAATTCCCATAACGACGCCGAAAGCGGATAAGAGCAAGACCCAGAGGACGATGGATCCGACCAGACCGATCGCGCCGATGATGATACCGGCGATGTTTCTGCTCTTGATGCTCTTGATCATTCCGACAAGAGAGAAAATGAACGCGAGAATGCCGAACACGACAGTGAACAACGCGACAATGATGCCGACGGCTTTGGTCGCTTCTCTCGGGATATCGCCGGAGCTCATCATCGCGGCAGCCACCCAGACAGGCGCATAGGCGATGATCATACCGATGATTCCAAGGATCAGGCCCGCGATCGCGAGTCCGAGGCCGCGTTTCTTCTTCTGTACAGGCGCGGGGGCCGGCTGCTGATACTGCGGCTGCTGGTATTGCGGCTGCTGGTATTGCGGCTGTTGATACTGCGGCTGCTGATACTGCGGCTGCTGATACTGCGGCTGCGGATTATACTGAGGCTGGGGCTGAGGCTGAGACTGGTGCTGAGGCTGGGGCTGGGGCTGAGGCTGAGGCTGAGCGGGCGCTTCGGGAGCGGCGTTGACGACCGTCGCGGCAGCATCCTGGATCTGTTCGATTTTCGTGCCGCAGTTCGGGCAGAACTGGGCGTCGTCTGTGAGCTGCGCTCCGCATTGCGGGCAGAATCTCATATGCTTTTCCTCCGTTATTTCACTTAAATAGATGGTGTAGGATCTCTCCGGATCCTTTCTGATTTTGGAAACGGGGCTGTCGTCTGTTGGCCGACAGCCCCGTTGTCACTTGCGAAATGAAACTGAGATTGATGTGATGATTCGCTTATTTGCGGACTTTGACTACGACTGCCGCGCCGATGACTGCGAGCACGCCGAGGATCGCGAACACCAGGATGCCGGCGTCGCCGGGCTGGGTGGGCTGTTCGGTCGGCTGTTCGGTGGGCTGTTCAGTCGGCTGGTCTTCAGGAAGCGAGCCAATGATGTATCCGCCGGTCGCGCGGAGAATGTTGGCGCCTGCCGGGTCGTCCCAGCTGGTCGCTTCGACGTTCTCGGTCGGGATCCAGACGCCGCCCTTGTCAAAGCCTTCCTTGAGCTTGAAGTTCAGCGTGATGGTGATCTCGGTATCCGCTTTGCAGACCTGGTCTTCTTTTTCCGCGTTCAGGATCTGTACATAGACATGCGCCTGTCCGGGGAAGTTGTTGACGTCGGACGTGTCGTCAGCAGGATTGTAGACGGTCATGTTCTCCCACTTTTCTCCGGGCAGATCGCCGAAGCAGTTGACGGAGTTGTCGTCGTTGATATTGAAGTTCGGCTCGAGTCTTTCGTCGTCGAAGAAGATCGGGAAGAGGATGCTGGAGACCTTGTCTTCATCTTTGAAATTCTTCAGTTTGACGGTGACTTCAACGTTGCCTTCAGCGTCGGTTCCGGAAGTGAAGAGAATGTCGAAATGAGAATCCGGTTCGGGATCGCCGACTTTCGCTTTGATTTCTTCTTCGTATCCGTCATCGGTTTCTTCAGGCGTTTTGTCTTCGTGCGGGTCGGGCGTGAAGGTTTCTTCGCCGATGCCCCATGCGGTGTCCTTGTTGTTTGCGTTGATGTTGTAGATCTGACCGGCAGCGACTTTCGCCATGTCGTCCTCATTGTCGGGGTCGAATCCGTTTTCAAAATCGATGTGCCAGACGGTCTTTTCGTTCTGGATCACGTTCAGTTCGGCAACGCGGATGGTGCCTTTCGCTTTCCAGAAGCCGACGCCCATGGTCAGGCATACGGGTCTGATGGTCTTGCCTGTGCAGTCGCCGTAGGTTCCTGCGGCAGGATCGAACGTCTTGGTCGCGTCGAACCACTGCTCATGATCGACAGTGGAGTCCTTGGTGAAGTCGAAGTAGGTGATCAGACCGTCTTCGCCGTTCCAGTGGAAGTCAGTGTCGTTACCGTAGGAATAGCAGTTCGTGTATACGCAGCCGCCGTTCGCAGCATCATATTCGCAGTCGTCTTCGTAGTAAACGATCGCTTCAACGGTGATTTCGCCTTCGCCGATCAGGTTGCCCGGAACGATGAAGTTGATGCTGGGAGCAGCGCCGTCGCCGATCTCGTTGCATTTCAGCCAGAGATACTTGCGGGTGACGGGCTCGGAAGAGGATTCGCTCTTGTAGGATTTGAGGAAACGTACGCTGTCGGTGCCGAGAGCGATATAATCGCCGGCGACCATGCCGCGCATGATCCATTTCGCGGTGGAGTACTCACCGTCGTTGTTGGTGGCGTATCCGCCGGAGCTCATGATGATGAAAACGATCTGGTCGTCCGCGAGGTAGACTTTGTCGTTTTCATATTTGATGCCTTCCACACCTGCGGGAGTGTTCATGTGCGCAGCGGCTTTCGCTTCGGGGTCCCAGCCGTTGCAGTCGTTCCACAGGATCTTGTAGACGCCTTCGTCGACTTTCTCGGCGATGGTCATCTGGGAAGCGTTCAGGTTAACGCCTTTTTCATTGCTCGTGAAGACGGTCTTGTCGTTGACGCCAAATCCGTCCGGAGCGTCGGCATTCGTGAAATAAACGATGCCGTAGCCGGTGGGATTCAGACCGGTCATCGTGTACGGGCCTTCGGGGGTGATGCCGCTTTCTTCGGCAAGCGTCGGAGCGATCGTTCCGTTCGGAGCGTCAACGCGCAGATATCTGACGTTCACGTATCCGCGTACGGTCGATCCGGTCGTCCAGTCCATTTTCGCGACGCCTTCTGCGAGTTTGACGGCAGCGCCGGCGTTCAGTTCGTAATAGTTCTCACCGTCGCTGGAGCCGTAGAAGTGGACCGATTCGACGCCTTCGCCGGTAAAGGTCGCGCCGCAGATCGTCTTGATGTCGCCGAGATCGAGGTCGGTATATGCTTCGTCAGCGGAAGCAAACACGACGCCGAACGCGGAAAGCATTGCGACGACGAGAACGAGCGCAAGGACTTTAAACGTTTTGTTCATGTTCAATCTCCTTTTTGGGATTTATATTTTTGTTTTTTTATCATTTTTGGTCAGGAAGCGGCTTCCGTTTCCCCGAAAGGGCATAATAACCCTATCTTCTTCCCTATATTATAGCGCCAAATTACATTTTGTCAAGGATAATTTACAAAAAAGACATGTTTCAGGCATGTCTTTTCTGTCAATTTGTCCTTTTTTCCGGATGGGCGGTCATCCTTTTCCGGCGCTCTCCGTATGTTCGGAAGGCGGCAGTTTTTCCTTCAGAACGCGCAGATAGGCGGAGAACGCAGACGGCAGCGCATAAGCGTTTTCCAGGTCTTCCCTGCCCGCCCGGACGCTGAAATAGGGTTCGTCTCTGAACGACGGATCGGCGTATCCGTACATCAGCCACCCGGTCATGTGCCACTCGAGATGCGTAAAAATGTGTTTCGCTTCCTGCAGTTTCTCCGTCCGGAGCGGCTGAAACCCGTGCGTTCTCGCGGCCGAAACCGCTTCTTCCTGCGTCAGACGTCCGGGCGCGTTCGGCAGTTCGTACAGCCCCGCGAGCAGACCCTTCGCCGGGCGCTTCCGGAGCCAGACGCGGTCGCCGTCCAGCAGCAGCAGGACGGTCTTCTCCTCGATCCTTCTCTGCTTCAGTTTCTTCCTGGCGGGGAGTTCTTCCGTCATGTTTTTCAGATTTGCTTCGCAGGTTTCCCGGAATGGGCATTCGCCGCATTTCGGGCTTCCGTTCGGAACGCAGACCAGTGCGCCGACTTCCATCATGGCCTGCGTGAATTCGGCTGCGTTTCCTTTCGGGATCGACGCGCGCACGGCATTTTCGCAATGTCTTTTTGCAGTCTCCTCCGAAATGTCCTCTTTGCATCCGCTCAGCCGCGCGGTCACGCGGAGCACGTTTCCGTCCACGGCCGGCTCAGGCAGCCCGAATGCGATGGATGACACGGCCCCGGCGGTATAAGGGCCGATGCCCGGCAGTTTTCTGAGTTTTTCCGGATCGGCAGGCAGTTCGCCGCCGTACGTTCCGCAGATCACGCCCGCTGCCTTTTTCAGCTGCCGGGCGCGGCTGTAGTATCCGAGCCCTTCCCAAAGTTTCATCAGTTTCTCATCGGGCACGCCCGCGAGCGACCGGACATCCGGCAGTTCCTTCAGAAACCGTTCGTAGTACCGGAGCACCGCTTCGACGCGCGTCTGCTGCAGCATAACTTCGGACAGCCACACGTGATAGGGCCGCGGATCCGTCCGCCACGGAAGCGTTCGTCCGTTTTCCCGGTACCAGGAAAGCATTTTTTCAACTTCTTTACAGCTCAGGGGGCGGAACCCTCCGGTGTCCGCCCTCCCGTCTTGCTTATTCCGTTCTGAGCACATACCGCTTCACCCAGATATAATCTTTCGCGTTGACGGTCCCGTCGCCGTTCACGTCCGCGTTCGCCTGCTCGTCCTTCGTCAGGTCGGCGCTCCGGAGCATGTACCGCTTGATGAGCAGGTAGTCCATGGAATTGACGCGTCCGTCCCCGTTGACGTCCCCCTGTTTCCCGGCCGTCTGCTTCTTCTGCCCGATCATGAATTCGGAACAGAAGACGAACGGATACGACTTGCAGGAAAACTCCGCGCGCACATATCTCGCCCGGACGGGATCGGCCGTCAGGATCGCGTGCGACATGCCTCCGGATTTGTTCATTTTCGCTGTTCCGACGGTCCGGAAATCGGTCCCGTCCGTCGAGACGGAGATCACTGGCGGGTCGGGCAGCCCGATGGCGGACGCCGTCTCCTCTCCGAACTCCAGAACGAACGCGCCGATGCGGCTTTCGAGCCGGCCGAGGTCCACGGTGATCCGGTAGCCTCCGCCGGACTCCTGCTGCGATCTGTGGAACGCGTGGAATTCGGTCGAGAAGACCGCCGAGCCGAAGATGCCGTCGGTCAGTTCCTTTCCGTCATTGTCCTGATAGACCAGAGTCCCGTCGCCGGCGTACGGGCGGGACGCCTGGTACGTCTTTCCGTAACTGATCCAGTCGTATCCTTTCGGGACGGCAAACGGCGGAACGTCCGCGGGGATCTCGTCCATCGTCAGAATGCCTTTCGCGTATCTGTACGTCAGGTCGTAGACGGACCTGGCCTGCGGGTCGGTGCTCCTTTTCGCCCAGTAGAGCACGTCGGGCGCCGAATTCTGATAGTACATGTTGATCGAAAGGTTCACGCCGGAAGAGACGCCGCCGCGGAGATATGCCAGGAACCGGTTGTACTTGGACGTCATGACGTCGTTGTCCAGCTCCATCTCCATGGACATCCCGTATGTCCTGCAGTGCGAGATGGCGCGGCTCATCCGCTGCGGGTCGGGCGTCTGCTGCCACATCAGGTTCGGCTGCATGCAGCAGACGTCGAATCCGAATTTTTTCCACTGGTCGAATCCGATCGCCTGATAGTAAGGGATCCAGATGCTCTTGTATCCTTTGTCGCGGACCCGTCCGGTGAAATGTCTCACCAGGCTGAGTTCGTTCTCGAACGCGTATGTCAGAAATTCCTCGAACCAGTAGAATCCGGCCAGTTCGAGATGCGCGTAGTTCCCTTCCTCGAACCGCCTGATCTCCTCGTCCATCAGCCAGTCGACGGCCGCCGCCCGGTCCTTCTGCACGGAGAAATCCAGACTTTTCACGCCGTCGAGCGACCCGAAGGAGCGGAATCCGTCATGCGGGAACAGAATGGTGAAGAAGACCTTGACCTTGTAGTCCGGCTTTCCGAGTCCCTTTCCGACCTCTGCGGCAGCGGCGTCCAGCGCGGACACGTTGTACCCGTCGCGGAAGAGATCGTTCAGATATGCGATCCAGTCGGAAGCGACCGCAGGATTGCTGCTCTCGTACATGGTCCCGCCGGACGGGCCGTAGGTCACGCACGGCAGGAAGAGATACGCGTCGAAAAAGGTATCTTTCAGTTTCCCGCTCGGGTCGTAATATCCGACGTCGTGCAGAAGCGTTTCCTTCGTATGTCTTCCGTAATTCGAAGACTGCGTCGCCAAAGTATAGGTCAGATTGATGTTCCGGATCCCGTCCAGCAGGTCCGGAGACGGAAACGGAGCATCCGCCGACGCAGGCGGAAGAACGGCAGGGACCAGCAGGACCGCGGCGGCGATGAAAGCCAGAAGGCATCTGAAAGCGTGTTTCCGTCCGATTCGCATGTTATTGTTCCTTTCCCGACAGGAACGCGACGACCTTCTCGTCCGTCCATTCCGTTTCCCCGTCCGCGAACGGAAGACGGAACGCGCATCCGTCCTTCCATCCGGAACATCCGTAAGCTGTTTTGCCCTTGACGACGGGTCTTCCGCACTTTGGACACGGTCCGTAGTTCGTCCGCGCGCTTCCGGCGGCCGTCATGTCTTTCGCCTCTTCCGGTTTTCCCGGATCCGGGCCCGTTTTTCCGGGCGCCGTCATCCGGTCCGGAAACACGAAGACGGCTTTCAGGTTTTCGTCCAGTTTCAGCGCGGCCCGGAACGTCTTGTTTTTCTTTTTCGAATAGAAGCCGTCCAGCAGTGGGGTAGTCTCCCCTCTCAGCAGGATCCCTGCGGCGTTCTGCGACACGGCTTTTCCGCAGATATACATGGGAATGGTGAATTTGCAGCCGTCTTCGAATCCGTCGCATCCGTAGAAATTCCGTTTCCTGCGGACGTCCTTCCCGCAGACGGGGCACTTCCCGACGCTGTCCCCCGCGAAGCCGATGTCGTTCTCCCCTTCGCATCCGCTGAAGGCGATCTTGATCTTCTCTTCGGCGAGCAGGACGCTCTCGCGCACGGTCATTTTTCCGTGGTAGACCTTCTTCAGCGCCTGCCCGACCTCGCTCGTCTTGTATTTGTCCATTTCGATGCCCAGGCGGTCGAGGGATTCGACCAGGTATTCCCCGCCCGGAAGGATCGTATAGACGTCTTTTTTCAGCAGGATATACTTGTCGTGCCGCGCGTTGTCGATGATGCCGGTCCTGGTCGCTTCGGTCCCGAGTTCCAGGCCTTCGAACACGGCCTTGTAGTCTTCGGTGTCGTCGGCGACGCCGTTCTCGTCCAGATTCTGTTCGCCCGATTCCTCCGCCTGCTTCTCAGCCGCGGCCTTTTTCTCGTCCTTGAAGGGGTTTTTCAGATAGTTGTTCAGCGTCTCGATCGTGTAATGCTTCGGCGGAGTCGTTTCCTTCTCGGCCGGAGAGAAACGGATGTTCACATTGTCTCCTTCGCTCAGGTTCGGCAGGATCTTGTCCTTCTGCGTCCGGTCGTCGTATTTCGTCCATCCGGCCTGCACGAGGACGGTCCCCTTCAGCTGGAACTGTTCCAGATTTCCGACGTCGATGACGATCTCCGTCCGGTTCACGAGGCAGTCCTCGGCGCAGAAAACGGCGACGAACCGGCGGAAGACGGTGGAATACACCTGCATCTCCTTTTCATTGAGATCCTGCTTGCGCGGGATCTTGTAGGTCGGCGTCAGGGCGCTGTGCGACTCGATCTTGCTGTCGTCGAAAATGTATTTGCTGTCCTTGAACCGGACGGCGTAGTTCATTTTCGAAACGGCGTTCAGAATGGTGCGGATCCTCGGCTTCTCGTTCACCGCGAGGTATTCCGAGTTCGTCCTCGGGTAGGTCAGGAATCCCTTCTCATATAGTCCCTGCAGCAGATCGAGCGACTCCTTCATGGACATCTTGTATTTTTTTCCGAGCACGTTCTGCAGTTTGGAAAGCGAATACAGTTTTCCCGGAAACAGGATCTCCTGTTTGCTTTTCGCGGACGAAACGACCGCGCCGGCGGCGTTGTAGGCGTCGCACAGTTCCTCCGCGTCCTTCCTTCGCTCCGGCTCGAATTTCCGCTTGGAGACCAGTTCCACGACTTCCCCGTTCGTCTTTTCCCTGCTGACGAGCGCGAGGTACTTTCCGGGCACGAAATTCCGGATGGAAAGGTCCCGCTCGTAAATTGCGCGCACGATCGGCACGATGACGCGGCCGACGCGGAGAAAGCTTCCGGTCCTGAGCGACGCGTAGCGGGTCAGGTTCACGCCGTAAAGCCAGTCGATGTACGTCCGCGCGAGTCCTTCGTCGGCCAGCCGGTCGTAATTGCAGTCGTCCTCCATGTGGTCGAGCGCCGCAAGCACGGTCTGCGGCGTCTGGTCGGGCAGCCACAGCCTTTTCACGGGTTTTCCGGTCACGCCCGTTTCGCGGATACACAGACGGACGATGACTTCGCCTTCCCGGTCCGCGTCGCCGGCGTTGACGATCGTGTCGACGTCCGGACGCAGGCAGAGCGTTTTGATGAGTTCGAACTGCTTTTTCACGCCGGAATCGGTCTCGTTCTTGTCCTTGTCCTTCTTCAGTTCGAACCGGAATTCCTCCGGAAAGCAGGGCAAGCCGTCCATGGTCCACTTTTTGCCCCGCTCGCCGCCGGTATACGATTCGATGTCGCACAGGGAAAAGAGGTGTCCGAACGCCCAGGTGACGATGTATTTGTCGTTTTCAAGAAAGCCGCTGCCTTTTCTCATGTCCCCGATCGCCGAAGCGATGTTTCTGCCGAGGCTCGGCTTTTCCGCGATGATCAGTATCATTTTCCAGTCCTTCAAAGATGTTTTTTCCGCATCCGGCGGAAGTACGACGCCACATCCTACCACAAAACCCGCGCTGAGGCAAGAGGCATTCGCACCGCCGCTATGAAAAGAAGCTCAGAGCAGTTTGTTCGCGAGTTTCGCCCAGTATCCGAGCTGGACGCGGACGCGCTCCTTCTCGATGTTCGTGCATCCGGCCGCGGCCGCGCGGATCTCCTTCACGAGCGACGTCAGTTCCTCCAGATACGGTCCGTAGAACTTCTTCACGTCCGCGGGCACCCAGGTAATGCTGTATTCGGTGCTGTGCTCGCTGATGTCGGCGAGTTTGAGATAATAGTTCAGCATCGCCTCCCCGGCAGCTCCGAAGAGTTTCTCGCAGGCGTCGCGCAGAAGTTCCGAACCTGTTTTGTCCGTGCCCCACATGGCGCGGGACGCGACGTACCACAGCGGCCAGCGGAGCGCGAATGACGTTTCGTCCTCGTAATACCCGTCCGCGGGTCCCTGATCGTAGAAGATGTACTCGACGCCGAGTTTTTCCCAGAGATCCTGGTTGCGGGTGGCGACGTCTCCCTGCACCCATGGGATGTCCGCCCAGTTCTTGTCGCCGGCCGCGATGCAGTACCATTCCCATACGGAGATGTGCTGCGGCTGCGCCTTGGCGATCCATTCCTCAGCGTTTTCCTTCCAGGAGCGGTCGTAGGTGTTCCGCGTGATCTTGTCGTACCCCGGCCGGTATTCGTTCGCGTCCAGCGGTCTCGTCAGACTTGTTTCCCTGCACAGCATGAGTTCGACGTTCGGCTCCAGAGGAACGCTGTTCTGCGGCGGCTTGTAGGTCATGTGATAGGAATAGATCTGAAGCGTCCGGTCGGGGAAGGAGGGATAGACCTTCTTCGCGACCCTGTTCGCGAACGCGACCAGAACGTCCGACTGGTTCCCGAGCGCAGCGCAGGATTCGCAGTTGCAGTAATGCTCGTCCCAGCCGTCGTTGTATGCGATCGTCATGGAGACCAGATCGGGCCGGTCGGCGAAATACGCCTTCAGTTTTTCCGCGACGTAATCGGCGAATTCCTCGTTCGAATAGCAGAACTGGAAATAGTCCAGTCCGGCCGGGTCGCGGGTGCCCTTCTCGTTCAGCGCGTACCAGTCCGGATGCTCCGCGTACATGGACGCGGGCGCGATCTGGAACAGCCAGTGCCCGGTCAGGGATTTGTTCCCGCCGAGATACCATTTGTCCGCGACCTTCCACTGCCCGCCGAAAACGCGGGTGATGCGCGAATTGAACCGCGGCGAGTGGTCGATCTCCAGGCCGGTCAGGTCGATGTCCTTCAATTCGGGGACGATCTCCCACATCTCGCCCTCGCCGAACCAGCCGCAGCCGAGATGCTCCAGGAGCATGTTGACCGCGAATTGCGTTCCGTTGTAGTTTCCGTCGTCGTTCCCGAGGACGAAAAGATCGTTTTCGCGCTGAAGCACCAGCACGCGCTCGACGCCGGGATATCCGGAAGGCTTTTCAATGCCGAGTTCCGCGGCACGCGCGGTTCCGCCGACGAAAATGTGCTTTTTCCCGTCCGAGATCTTGCTTTCGCGAACGATCTTCGGCGTTTCGCCGGTCATCTTTCCGATGTATTTCCTCAGATCTCCGGCCGCGGCCGTTTCTTTTTCTCCGGCGCTGTCCGGAATGACGACGTCGCAAAACAGCACGCCGTCCTTTTCCATAACGAATCCTTCTTCCATAAAGCCCTCCTGTCCGTGCGGTTCGTCCGACTGGCCTTCCGGCGTGCTGCCGGAGGCGTTATCCGGAACGTTGACCGAAGACTCGCCCCCTGCGGAGGGAGCGCAGGACGCGGCCTGCAGAACGAGCAGCAGCGAAAACAGCGAGAGCAGGGTCGCACGGGCAACGCGCGGAAAGCGTTTCAGTCCAAACATTTTTCTGTTCCTTTCTTCCTTTTCACAGACATTATGGCACAAACGGACGCTGGTTGCAAGACCGAAAAGAAAAAACGGGAAAAAGATCCGTTGCCTGCTCAAAAGAAAAGGAAAAACCGAACGGCGCCGAAGCGGATTTTCCGCTCCGGCGCCATCGTTTCGCACAGCTGAATTTTACAGGAGAACGGAGAAGGTCTCTTCCCCGCCGTTGACGAAAATCTCCATGAGATATCCGTCGCGCAGGATCCGCAGGTCCCTGATCCCGCCTTCGTACACGAGCGGCGGCCGGTTCCGGCGCTCGACGGTGAACCCGGTCTCCGTGCGCCTGAGCGCAGGATCTTCGCTTTTCAGCAGGTGGCGCACTTCCTCGACGGGATATGCGGTGATCTTCCCGCCGGTCAGCTTCATTTCTCTCGGAACGGACATGCATCCGATGTCCTTTTCCGCATACCCCTGATACTCCCATCCCGGGATCCAGGTGATGAGCAGATTCCGTCCGAACGGATCGCGGAAGACCTGTCCGGCGTACTGATCCGGCCCGCGGTCCGGTCTCCCGGCATGCTTCACGTCGAACTTTCCGTTGCGGAATTCGCCGTACAGGACCTGAAAATACGGCTTTCCCATGCCGTCCAGGGGGCAGAAGGAAGTCGTGAGCAGGCAAAGCCCGTCTTCCGCCTGCATAAAGGACGGACACTCCGCGTATTTGCAGTTCTCCGCCTCGCACAGAACGCCTTCGTACGTCCAGTGCAGAAGGTCGGAGCTCCGGTACAGCAGCAGCACGCCCGTTTTTCTTTCTGGGTTTCCGGACGCCACAACGCAGAAGTAGCTGTCTCCGATCCGGCAGACGGCGGGATCGCGGAAATCGGGTCCTCCGTCCTGCGGATATGTTTCGATCACCGGATTTCCCGCGTATTTCTGAAAATGGACGCCGTCTTCCGAGACAGCGACGGCGATCGTCGAAACGGCGGTGATCGCGGCATAGAACAGATACAGTTTCCCGTCCCTGACTATGGCCGTTCCGGACCAGCAACCTCCTCCGTCGTACGGGTCGCCCGGCGTCAGCGCGACCGGCAGTTCCTCCCAGTCGATGAAGTTTTTCGTCCTGGCATGCCCCCAGTGCATCGGCTGCTTCCAGGGCAGCTCGTGATCCGGCGCGTGCTGATAGAAGACGTGATACCAGCCGTCGAACCAGACCAGCCCGTTCGGATCGCTCATCCAGCCTTTTTCCGGTCTGTAATGCCATTTCGGTCTCGTTAAATAGTCCATCGGATCTCCTCCTCCGGGATCTGCCGCTTTCGGCGTTCCCGCACCGCTCCGTCCTTCCGTTTTTCCTTCATGCAGGATACCGTATTTTTGCTTTTTTTGCAATACCGTACCGAAAAAAAAGACATCGGCCCGCTACAATGCGCTTCCGGAGCGCATTGTTCACGGACCGTGATTTTTTCAGAACAGCATGCAGATCCCTGCCATCGCCGCGGCGACGAACGGAAACAGGATGATCCGGACAATCTGTCCCTTGCGGTTGAAGCCGAACCGGCTGTATCCGGCGCACCCTTCCGTTTCCGGATAGAAGTGCTGGAAGAAATGCGTTTTTGTAAGCAGGAGCCAGTCGAGACAGATGATGTCGAACGCTTTCCAGAGATGATTTTGGCGTCAAAAGGCGCCTTCAATTCAACAGGTCAGCATATTCTTACGAACATGCCAATCATTGAAAAGCTAAGCGATTAGTTTGGGGATCACGACCCCGCTTGTTGAATTACTGATTGCGTTACGTCAATTCGCGCAATCACGCTCCAACTGGAAGTTTTTTAATTCGTCCATCGTACGGTAGACACGGATCCTGTTGAACGTCTTTTCAGTGCATCGGTACAGTTCCGGAAATGCTTTCCGCCCAATGTTCGCGCTTCCGTTCAAGTCCGAATTCACGATGCGTCCGTCTCCGCATTGATATAGCCGAGATGTTCCTCTGATGCTTCGGTATCCGGAAAACTTCGGCTTCTTGGAATCTTCTTCCCGATAGACCGGAATTTCGTCTCCTTCGAGGTATGAAGCCTGCGAAGTGTATGACTCTTCCTGCTCGACATAGTTGATTCCGTTCCAGTCGCACAGGTATTCAAGTATCTGCTTGAATCGGTCGTGAGGTATCGAAACAAAATCACGATTGTTGTCCTTCCCCATGTCGGTTTTCTGTTTCCATCCCTTGTTGTCGCCGATCACAAGCGTGTCGATCTCATTCGCCTCACAGAATTTGATGATGATCTTCGCGACTTTGTGCATATAGTCGTTCATCCTGTTTTCGCGTTTGGTCCCCCACGCTCTTGACCTTGCGGTGGAATGGAACGGTTTCGTCGTACCTTCCGTCTGCGACGACCTGGCACTTGACATCTTCTGATTGTACCAATAGTTGATATGCCTCAGCCATCCGCCCTTGAACAAGATCCCCGGCTGGTCGATGTTGTTCGTCATAGCTGCGAAATTTTTGATGCCCAGATCGATCGATACGATACGGTTCGGCTCTTTCTTCTCCTTGTATCGCTGATGGTCTTCGAATACGTACTGCAATGAGATCACGTTGCGGTTTGGTACGACGTTTACCTGTTTCAGAGTCCATTCATCCTTGACATTTTTCGGCTTCTTCGCCGTGATATCCGTACACGGAAAACGGATCTCGTCTCCGCAGATCCGGACTTGCTGGTTTGTAAAACAATAGGTACTCTGCCCGCCGCTTTTCTTGTATCCCGGCAGCTTCGGCTCTCCGCTGTACTTTTTCGGGTGTTTCCGCCAGTCCGCTTTCGCTTTGTAAAATGCCTTCATATTCTGAACAGCGTTCTTCATGACCTGCTGACCCGTCTGCGACGGAAGTCCATCGCTGAAATAGTCCGGATTCCGGTTAACGTACATCAGATGATACACGAACGGATAACTGACATACGGATTCTCCCGGGTCGGTCTCCTGAGGTTCGAATTGACCTCGAGCAGACGATCGATCTCTACCTGTACGCCCTTTTCATTGTCCGTCCAGCGTCCCTGATCCTTGTTTGCCGCCGTCAGGATCTGGCGCATCCGAAACAACGTCGCGTTGTACAGATTGTTGGCAAGAAGCGATATGTTCTTCAGGTAATTGAAAAGTTCTGTGTCCTCCCGCACCATCGTCACAATTGTGCGTAACCCCATTGCTGATTCCTCCTTTCTTCCAGAATACCGGTTTCCCGATTCAATACCATAATACCGCATTCCGAAGAAAAAAGCAAGAGGAAAATGAACGCAAGTTTAAATATTTCCTTTTGCTTTTCACATGCCGTTCACAATTCTGTGGTAGTATTTGTACAATGACGGTGAGGAGGAAAAGAACATGTCTTTTGTGCCGAATGTGCAGAATCAAATCTCTTTTCAGAGCACGGAGTACCTTCTGACAGACAGAGAAAAAAGCATGCTGCAAAACAGCTGGGCGACATATTTTTCGGATTTCGTTTTCCCGAGAATCGATGAGGCGCCGTTTGCCGTTTTGTACAGCACCAAGGACTCCCGGCCGAATACGCCGGTCAATGTGCAGGTCGGCGCGTTGATCCTGAAAGAACTCCACGGATTGTCCGATGACGGCGTCTTCACCGCTTTGCTGTTCGACCTCCGCTTCCGTGTCGCTCTTCATACGAAGGATTTTGATGAACAGCCAATGAGC
>CACZRJ010000269.1 GCA_902783535.1 uncultured Ruminococcus sp.
CCGGACTGGGTCATGATCGTTCCTGATCTTGGCGAGGACTTCATTATGGTCAGGCAATGGAGGCACGGATACGGTGGACTGACGACGGAGTTTCCGGGAGGCGTCTGCGATCCGGGCGAAGACGTGCTCAAATGCGCTGCGAGAGAACTTGAAGAGGAAACCGGATATGTCGCCGGAAAAATGACGATACTCGGCGCATGCTGCCCGAATCCTGCGTTGCAGGACAACCGGGTCGCCATATGTCTTGCGGAAGATCTGACCTACATGCCCGGAAGAAAACCGGATGCCGACGAGCGGATCTGCGTCCGAATGGTTTCGAAGAGATCCATGATGGACCAGTTCGCGTCCGGTGACTATATTCACGCGTTGACAGGGCTGGCGCTGTTTTTGTATCAACGCGAATACGAAAAAAGGAGTCATTCCTAAAATGAAGGATGAACAGTTCGAACGATATGACATGAGTCGTCGGGTGGGGCCATGCAAGTGGTTTTTGAAGCCGCTGCTCTGGGCGTTGTCATTCCCGTCTACCTGGATGCATGGTACCAAAATCGTGAAAGACGACAGGCTCAAAGGCTTGAAGCCGCCGTATATCCTCCTGAGCAATCACAACGCTTTCTTCGATATGAAGGTCGCGCTGCGTGCGTGTTTTCCGTATGTTCCGAATTTTATCGTCGCTATTGACGGATTCATCGGAAGAGAAGGCCTGCTCCGCAATATCGGCTGCATATGCAAGAGAAAGTTCACGAGCGATATCCGAATGATCAAGCATATCAGGAATACGGTTCAGGACAACTGCATTGTCGGCCTCTATCCGGAAGCAAGGTATTCGCTGTGCGGTACGACGGCAGTCCTTCCTGCAAGTCTCGGATATCTCTGCAAGCGGATCGGTGTTCCTGTCGTGACGCTCATCTGCCACGGTCACCATATCAATCATCCGTTCTGGAACACCAGAAAAGAGCGGGGCGTCAAGCCGACTTCTGCCGAAATGAAGCTTCTGCTGAGCGAAGATGAACTGAAATCATTGTCCGGCGACGAGATCAACAGAATGATCGTAAACGCTTTTCAGTATGACGATTTCAAGTGGCAGAAGGACAACGGGATCCGGGTACGTTACAAAGACAGAGCCGTCGGTCTGGAAAAGATCCTGTATCAATGCCCGGATTGCGGAAAAGAGTTCGCCATGACGTCCGATGGAGATATTCTCAGATGCTCTAATTGCAACGCATCGTGGCGGATGACCGAATTCGGCGAACTTGTTCGTGAAAGCGGGGCAGGGGAATTGACTTTTTCGCATATTCCCGACTGGTACGAATGGGAAAGAGGAAATGTCAGAAATGAAGTCAGAAACGGCGTGTACTCTTCCGGAAAGTTGCCTGTACATGTCCGGTCACTGCCGAACGCCAAGAAATTCATCGATATCGGGTCCGGTTATTTGACGCACGACAAAGAAGGATTTCGCGTTTCCGTCACGGATTCTGACGGAGATGTCCATGAACTGAATATTCCCGCTCAGTCAACCTATTCTCTCCACATTGAATACGAGTACCTGTTCAAATTCGGAGACTGTGTTGACCTGAACACGCTGACAGATACATGGTACGTATATCCGGAAGGAAAAGACTACGCCGTAACAAAAATGGCGCTCGCAACAGAAGAAATCTATTACCACATCCGGGAGAGTAACAACGACCCATGTCCGCCCGGTCTTGCTTGATCCAGCCGACCTACAGACTGCCGAAAAAAATCGGCAGTTTTTTTCATAAACCACTTGACAAATATCACGTATCTGATATAATGTGTTCAAACGCGAGCAGATGCTCGATTTAGAAATGATAAGGAGATGATCGACTTGCAGCACAAGAAACAGGAACTGTTTGACAGGATTCTGTCGTTTATCCATCAGTATGAAGCCGATCACTGTTCAAGTCCGTCGCTTCGGGAGATCGCTTCGGGCGTAGGTGTCGCCAATTCGACCGTCTGTTCCTACCTGTCGGATCTCGAAGAATGGGGAAGGATCACATACGATTCCCATCGACGCGTGATGTCTTCCGAGTTTCGTACGCATCTGGATGACATGAACGTTTCCCCGTACGGCGTAGGCGTCCCGGTCGTCGGATCTGTTGCATGCGGAGTGCCGAAAGACGCGGAGGAGTTTATTGAGGAAACCGTTTCTCTTCCGAAAAGCATTTTCGGATCCGATCCGCTGTTTCTTCTCCATGCGGACGGCGAGTCGATGATCGAAGCCGGAATCGACGACGGAGATCTTGTCGTTATCAAGCACCAGAACTGCGCGGTTCCGGGCGACATCGTCGTCGCTCTTGTCAATGGAGAAACAACACTGAAGGGATATTTCCCGGAACCAGAACGCAGACGCATCCGTCTGCAGCCCGCAAACCGCTCAATGAACCCGATTTTTGTTCCATCGGCAGAGATTCAGGGAGTAGCGGTATACGTCATCAAAAAAATCGGCAGAATGCCGAAATCACTTGTCAAGGAGGGATTGAAATGAGTCTTGAAGAATTTGCAAAGCAGGTCGAGGAACGTGTATGCGTGCCCGGATCAGACAATGAAGTCATCCGGCGCTTCATACAGAGCCGCTGGTACAGAATCGAAAGCGCATATGAAGACGCTTCAGCATCCGACAAGAAAACGTCCTTTGAAAACGAGATCATCACCGTTTCTTATGCAATGAGTCTCGACTATCGATTCCTTTTCGCATGATGAATAATATTTTCAAAAAACCGTTGACAAGTCTCTAAATTATTGTATAATTAAGACAAGAAAAAAAGAAAAATGAAACATTTGGAGGATTGTCATGGGAAAATTCGTATTGAAAAAAGTTCCGAGCGGCTTCAGATTCAATCTGAAGGCCGGTAACGGCGAAGTCATCGCTGTCAGCGAAGTCTACAAGACCGAAGCATCCTGCCGCAAAGGCATTGCCAGCGTCCAGAAAAACAGCGGCTCTCATGTCGAAGATCAGACTGTCGAAGGATTCGAGAAACTGAAACATCCGAAATTCGAGGTTTATCTTGACAAAGCCGGCGAGTATCGTTTCCGTCTGAAAGCTTCCAACGGCGAGATCATTGCGACCGGCGAAGGCTACAAAACGAAAAAGAGCTGCCTGAATGGTATCGAAAGCATCGGCAAGAATGCTCCCGAAGCTCCGATCGTCGTTGAATAATCAGGTTTGAATAGGGTAGAGGGAGGGCGTTAGCCCTCGCCCCTCCCATTGCAC
>CACZRJ010000270.1 GCA_902783535.1 uncultured Ruminococcus sp.
GCTCTATACTATGACGTCGTCGATTTACCTAAATGAAGCACAATCTTGGAGATAAATGGAGGAAATAATGAACCATACAATTGGAACAACGGCAGACGTCCAGAAACGCATTTATGAAAACAAGAAGAACCACGGTTTTAATATTACCGACATTTCCATGGAATTTTGCCTCACTTTCGGAGAACTTTCCGAAGCATATGATGCGTGGAGGAAGAGAAAAGGCAGTCTCGGAGAAGAACTTGCGGATACAGTTATCTACCTCTTAGGGCTCGCAGAGATCAACGGCATCGACCTCGGTGTTGAAATCGATAAAAAGATGCTTGTAAATGAAGGTAGAGTCTATAAAAAGGACAAAAATGGAGTGCCGGTCAGGCAGGACCAGTAAAAAATCAAACTGCCGATTTGTCAGGAAGGAGTGATTGAAATGCAATATCCGATGCTGAAAAATTATCTTGAGTACGAAGAGGATGAGGAAGGAAGCGTGATCGTTTCCGATTACTTACAGGGCTACGCTTACACGATTTCTCCGGATACATATTCCTTCGCAAAAAAACTGAACGGGTCCCGTAATCCGCATACGATCCCCGGATATACGTCACAGGAACGCAGAGCAATGCTCAGGGAACTGCGGGAAACGAAGCTCTTGCGGGAATCGCGCGTTTTGGAGAAGCATTTCGGCACCATCTATTATACGCTTTTGTATGATCATCTGAATGAACGGCTCGGATTCCTTTCAAAGATTTGGAACTACCTGCTGATGATACTCTTCCTACCTGTTTTGGCAATCGGATGTTTCTGTTATGTAACGACAGAAACCACTTTTGAGGGAAGCACTTTTTTCGGTTTCATTTTCGGTCTTTTGTCAGGCGTTCTCCTGCATGAATTCAGCCATGGCGCCGCATGTATCTGTTATGGGGGCGTTGTCCATGAAACCGGCGTCATGATCACATCTTTTGTCCCGGGTGCCTATGTTTTGATCGACACCGATAATATTAAGGGCAGATTTCGAAAGATCCAGGTGTCCGCCGCAGGTGTTGAAATGAATTTCTTTTTGGGAGGCTTCTTCCTTATCCTTGCTTCTTATCTTCCATTTTCTGCATTTTTCTTCACTGCAGGCTTTGAAAACATAGTCCTGGGGTTGTTGAATCTGTGCTTTATCAGCGGCTTGGACGGTGCTGCCATTATTGGTTCTCTCCTTGGGGAGGATTCCTTCGTTTCAAGTATAAAAAATATCCTGTTCAACAAAAAGATCCGCAGAAAACTTCTGCGAAGGCCAAGTGGAATCCCCATCCTGATCGCAGCGGGAATCCTGGGGATGTGTCAGGTCGCACTTCCTCTGCTGCTGATCGACAACGTGATCGCGTTATTTGAGGTGTTTCGATGAAAAAATGTATTCCGGTGCTGTTTGGATTCGTCCCACTGGCTGTTTCCACGTTGGGGGCTGTTCTGCATTCCGTTCTTTTGATGGCAAGTACTGTGCCTCTTCTCTTCGGCATGGTTCACGTGCTCCCTTTCTGCAAAAAACGTGAGAGCCTGTATATGTTTTCATACTGTGCATTTACGATGATCCCGATCAATATCCTTATGATTCGGGTTGTGATTCCGATTTTGCTTCCGGATGAAAGCGCTCTGAGGGGCGCTATGTGGAGCGTTATTCTGTTCATCGTTTTTCTTTCGGTGGAAGAGATCATCCTGGGAATCCTCACAAGGCTGCTCTGGCCTCGCCAATATAAGGTGCCGGACTTTTTTGATGACGAGTGACAGAGACGGAAGAAGAATTACTAAAGAGAGGAGAAAAGATAAAATGCGTCACTATATGAAGTTAAAACCGAATCCGTTTATGTCCATCGCTATGGATCAAAAAACGATTGAGCTGCGACTTTACGATGAGAAACGACAAGCACTCAAGGTGGGCGACCAGATCCTGTTTACGAGAATTCCAAAGATTGACTATGCTCTCCTTGTCGAGATTACACACCTGCATCTGTTCCCATCCTTCAAAGAATTATACAATACCCTCGATTTGAGAAAATGCGGATACACCGAAGAGACCGTTCAAAGCGCGACTCCGCACGACATGGGAAAGTACTATTCGCCCGAAGAGCAAGCAAGATTCGGGGTGGTCGGTATTGAGTTTAAAAGAATTCAAACGATCGATCTGACCAAAGACAGCGTTCTGCTTCGGACAAGCCGCTTTCTCAGTTTGGTGCTTCGCCATAAACCGGAAGCAGCGGGTATTACGCTCGACGAACATGGTTGGGCTGACGTTGCGGAACTCCTTTCAGGGATCAGACAAACACACCCGATCGATATGGGAACACTCGAAACTATAGTGTGGACTGATGAAAAGGATCGCTACGCCTTTAACGAAGACCATTCGTTGATCCGCGCGAACCAGGGACATTCGATCCCTGTTGACATTGAGCTGAAAGAGGTGCGTCCACCGGAA
>CACZRJ010000271.1 GCA_902783535.1 uncultured Ruminococcus sp.
CAAAAGAGGTTCCGGGAACGTCTCCGGTCAACTGCGGAAACTGTCTGATGCACAACCTCGGTATGGCAAAGTGGCACGCGAAAAAATTCGCCGGCTACCTGTCCGAAAACAGGAACAACCCGGCGATTTTCGAGTATCCGAGATCCGACAGACTCGTGACGGAGGACGGACGCGGCTTTTACGATTCGTAAGGTCTTTCACGCTTCATCCGGCCAGGACGCGGACGCGTCCCGCAGAAAATCCGCCTGAATGTCGGCGATGTCTTCGATCGGCAGCAGAGACCCGTCCGCGAGAACGATCACGCCGTCCTCCGGTCTCACGCTCTTCACGCGCGCCTTTTTCCGGACGTATCTCCCGCCGTCTTTCAGGGCGTCCGGTTCGAAATAAGTCAGCGTCACTTCGGGCTGTTCCCCGATCCTTGCCGCGACCGCGAGCATTTTTCTGTTCAGGATCTCCAGCTCGGATTCGTCCGGAACCATGCGCTTCTCCGTAAAGCGCGCCGTTTCAACAATGAGATCGTCGTATCCCGTCAGCGCGGCGAAAGGAGAAAACTGCGCCGCGTAGCTGGAAACGTCCAGCCGCGGGTGCTTTTCGGAAACATGATGCGTCATGTGAATGATATGATCGTATTTCCCGTTTGCCACAGATTCTCCCCCCTTTCGTTCCGATTCGTACAATCCGGGTCACTCCGCCTCTTCGTCGAGCGTTTCCAGCAGAAAGCTGACGGGACGGAATCCGTCGTTGCAGGAGATCATCGCCGATCTCCTGTTTTTCATCCATCCGTCATAAAAATCTTCCGCGCCGTGAGAAAGCGCCATGACGAACGGTGAAACGGTATCCCACGCGCTGTCGCAGAACCCTTCCGGCTTTTCCCAGCCGTTGGCGGTGAACGTGTCTCCGACGCGCATGCCGCACGCGTGCTCGATCGGGTTTTCGTATTCTTCGATCAGGTCGTCGTACCTGGCCGTTTTTTTCACGGTGATTCTGACTTTCTTCATCATTTTTTCCTTTCGTCTCCGCTCAGTCTCCGGACTTGTGCCCCCCGACCTGTTTGTTTCTCTCGATCGCAGTCGCGCCCTCTTCAAGGTTCATTCCCTTCAGCAGCGCGTTCTTTCCGAATCTCTTCTTGATCCCGATCGCGGCCTCCTGCAGCCGCCTTTCCTTTTCATCGGACGCTTTCTTAGCTTCCTCCCGGGCCGCGATCTCCCCGTAATCGTCGAACAGGGTCATCTGCACCGGCACTTCCGCCTCCGCGGCCTTCGACTCCGTCATGACGTGATTGGCAACGACGTACATCCTGCGCACCGTCAGTTTCCTGTCGACGATCCTGTCGTAAAGCTCCGACATCTTTTCCAGAATGAGTTTGGTAGAGGAAGTGAACTTTCCGAGATTGATCGACCCGTGCGCCATTTTCGGCGCTTTCCGCCCGTATCTGTCGATTTCGACCGGGCCACGGTATCCTTTGTCCGGGTCCAGGTTTTCGATGTCGTATCCGACCGTCAGGACCATCTGATCGGTCACCAGTCCTTTCTCCACGAGATCCAGTACCAGCGCATCGGTCATCTCGCGAACGACAAGACGCGCCTTCCCGAAAACGTAAGGCAGCGGCAGGACCTGTCCGGAGCTCAGGCTGCTGTTCTCCGGCTGATATGACTTCACCTCGGCGATCGTCGTCGGCTCCCAGCCCCACGCGTGGTTGATCAGGAGTTCCGCATTGACGCCGAATTCCCTGTAGAGTTTCTCCTCGTTCTCAACGGAGCACAGGGCGATGTCTCCCAGCGTTTCGATCCCCATCGCGGACAGACGTTTCGCGATCCCCGGCCCGATCCTCCAGATGTCCGTGACCGGTCTGTGATCCCAAAGCGTGCGGCGGAAGGACATGACGTCGAGTTCGGCGATCCTGACGCCGTCTTTGTCGGCGGGAATGTGTTTCGCGGTCACGTCCATCGCCACCTTCGCGAGGAACAGGTTCGTTCCGATGCCGGCGGTCGCCGTGATCCCCGTCTCGGAAAGGACGTTCCGGATCAGCTTCGCGGCGAACTCCCGCGCGGTCATCCGGTAGGTTTTTAGATAATGGGTCGCGTCGATGAAGACCTCGTCGACCGAATACGCGAAAATGTCCTCCGGAGCGACGAAGCGAAGGTAGATCGAATAGATCTTTCCGCTGACGCGCATGTATTCGGACATTCTGGGAGGCGCCTTGATGAAATCGACCTGAAGCGACGGATCCGCCTTCAAAGCGACCGCGTCGTCCGATTTTCCGGAGAAAGGCCGTCCCCGCAGCGCTTTCGCCCGCGCACGGTTGACTTCGCGCACGCGCTGGACCGCTTCGAAAAGCCGCGCGCGGCCGGAGATCCCGTTTTCCTTCAGGGACGGTGAAACCGCCAGGCAGATCGTCTTCTCCGTCCGGCTCTCGTCGGCGACGACAAGATTCGTCGTCAGCGGGTCTCTGCCCCGCGCGACGCATTCGACGGAAGCGTAAAAAGACTTCAGATCGATCGCGATATAGACCCGTTTTCCGTCGTCTTCCATTTTCACGCCTCCTTTTTTTCTTCATTATACATGAACGGCGGGGTTCGCGCAAGTGGAAAGTGCTTCAGCGCATCTCCTTCTCGCAGCGGAATATTTCTTCTGTACGCATTGACTTTTCTGCATGAAGAGATGTATAATGCGTAAAAAGAAAAACGCAGGAGGAAACGACATGAAAAAGAACCCGTATTCCGGAACGCAGACCGAGAAGAACCTGCTCGCCGCGTTCGCAGGGGAATCCCAGGCCAGAAACAAATACACCTATTTCGCTTCCGCGGCGAAAAAGGAAGGCTATGAACAGATCGCCGAACTGTTCCTGAAGACCGCCGAAAACGAGAAGGAGCATGCGAAGCTGTGGTTCAAGGAACTGAAAGGCATCGGAAGCACCGCCGAAAACCTGGAAGCAGCCGCTGACGGCGAAAACTACGAATGGACCGACATGTACGAGGACTTTGCGAAGACCGCCGAGGCTGAAGGCTTCAAGGCTCTCGCCAACAAGTTCCGCATGGTCGCCGCCATTGAAAAGCGCCA
>CACZRJ010000272.1 GCA_902783535.1 uncultured Ruminococcus sp.
ACCCGGCCGCGATATCCGGTCGAACAAGTTTCCGTATCAGGAAAATGATGCCGAAAAGAAAGCCGAATGTGGAAACGATGAGCCCAAGGAATGTGGCTATTCGAAGCGGCAAGACGGAAAAAGCGGTAAGTCCGTTAATCCATAATGACAGCATTTTACGGAATGTGAAAGTTGTCCCTCCGGATAACCTTTCACGTTCTTCCATCGTGACATTGGTGATGTATTTTGTCGTACGCAGAATCAAGCCGGTCATATATGGATAGGGATTATGATACTGTATCAGCTCTTTGACAATGTATTTCTTGATTGCCATAAAATTGGTAAATTCCAAATCCCGGGGGCGCTGTAAAATGATTTCTGTCATTTTCTTGTTGACCCATGTGCCGAAATCCTTGAACAACGATTGTTTCCGTTGCGGATATTTTGCCATGGAAACATCAATCCCGTTTTCAAGAGGTTCGAGCAGATCCCAGAGTCTGTCCATGGGGCATTGCCCGTCGTCATCCATGACGATCGAAATATCCCCGGAGACACAGTTCAATCCTGCCATGACGGCCCCGGGGCGATTCATGTTGCGTGAAAGATTAACGACTTTGAACTTTGGATCTTTTTCATTCAAGTGATAAAGAACGCTCAGAACGCCATCGGGAGAACAATCGTTCACGGCGACGATTTCATAGTCGTATTCGGGCTTTTCTGCGACCTTGGAAGCGATTTCGTTATAAACGGCTTCAATTGTGTTTTCGCTTCCATAACATGGAATGACAAAAGAGATGAGTGTCATCTTATCTTATTACCTCCCAACGCTTTGATTGCATTTCCAATTGATAGTCTTTGAGATATGAAATGTAGTCATATTTTGGGACATATCCCAGTTCTTCCCGGGCTTCCTTGATATCCATTACATATGACATGGAATTGCGTTTTTCCGGTTTCGGAATGATTTGGGATTTTTTACCAACAGGGGAAAATACTTCTATCATCCCTTCAATTTGTTCCCGCATTGTGGTCATCTTGCCCGTGCCAACATTATATGTCCCGGTGTTACGCTTGCAAAGCAAACCGAGGTACATCATTTGACACAGATCTTTTACATAAACAATATCTCTTCCCAAGTCGGGATTTCCCCACATTTCAATTGGTTCTCCCCTCATTGCCCGTTCGATCATATATCGATAGGAAACGAGTGTTTTCACCCCATCAACATAATAATACTTTTCAGGAGAATACATGTATATATTCGGAAGACGGAAAACGTAATTGTCAATTCCATATTCCTGATGATAATGCTCCATTAATTCAACCGCGGCACATTTGGAGATGGCATAAACGGCATGGTCTCCGTGATAGTTTAATTTCCTGGGTAATGAATTGCTTAAAACAAGTTCTCTCCCGAAGTGACCTCCGAGGTCGGCATATGTTTGTGTAAACAAAATGCGTCTTGCCTTGACCTTGCGCATGTACTCCAGGATGTTCAATGTTCCTATGGTATTGACATTCAAATATAAATACGGATCATAATCCTTCATCCTGGCTGGCAGCATGTTTGCTAAATGAATAACAGCATAAACATCATTAACAGGCAGAACGCTGAAATCTTCGGGGCGTTGAATGTCAACCTTAAAGAAATCTATGTCATTTTTCCTGAAGAAAGCTATGTTTTTTCTTCCAATGGCGGCAAGTCGGTATTCCTGCGGATTCAAATGCTCTCTTAAATAATCGACTAAATACAATCCGACATTACCTGAAGCTCCGAAAATAAGTATTGTTTTCATCTTATTCTCCCAGTATTATTTTCTTGCTGTTTTTATAAATGAAATATCCGGCGCGATCGGCACTGCGGGTCAACGGTTTAAGTTCGTCTTCATGCAATTCGCCGCGGACGATCCACGGATAGCGAGGCTGATGCTCGATGATTTCTTTCACCTGCGGCGTGTCCGGAGCATAGAACCATACTCCGGCAAAGTGCTTTTCTCCAAAGTGTACCCCGGAAAATGCGCCTAATGCGATTTCGATCACACCTTTCAGGAAATCATAGCCGGTGGAAAGACAGACCAAATCCGAACCGATGAAATCGCCTCCCATGCGAGCCCCGATTTCCGTCACGAAGACCTCGCCGTCTTTCGAAACCATCAGTTCCGGATGCGATGCACCGTATTCGATCCCAAGCGCTTTTACGCCAAGCCTGGCTTGACGTACCGCTTCATCCAGGATCGTTTGCGGCAACTGAGACGGCTGATGTTGTCCGAGTTCCACATAATGAGGCGCACCGGTCGTGACCTTGTCCGTAATGGCAAGGACATGATGCTCCCCCCGCCAGGAGATTCCCTCCACGCTGATCTCCTGCGCGATATCGACGAATTTTTCCAGGATCGCTTCCTTGCAGAACGAACAAGCAAGAGCAGCTTCCACGGCATCCGGCAGATCGTCCCGTTTGTCGACTTTTGTGACTCCCATACTGCCGGACCGGTCGCAGGGCTTGACGATCACAGGGAACGTGGTCCGGCTGATTGCTTCGAGTGCGTCGGACACGCTCAATATCTTCTGAAAGAATGGGCAACGCACACCGCCTTTTTTCAAGGCTTCACGCATTGCGGATTTGTTGGTGGCGATATATCCGGATTCCGGACTGTTTCCGATCAGGCCAAGCTCATGCGCGACATAATTGATCGTCGGAACAGCGACATCTGTCGCGATCGTGGTGATCCCGTCGATCCTTTCTTCACGACAAACAGCGAGGATTTTCTCTTTCTCCGTGATTGAGAGCGGATAATACTTGTCCGCATAATCGCGACATACAGCACCGTCTTCCCATGCAAAACAAATCGTCCTGACACCGAGTTCCTTCGCCTTTAAGACCAAAGGCAACTGCAGATAACTCGCGCCGACGATTGCCAGTTTTTTATTCTGTAAATTCATCGTTTCAGAAAGGCAGTATCCGGAATTATGCACACATTTTGAGGTGGCGGGTTATTCGTGACAATTCGTAAGAAGGGGCGAAGCCGGACTCGGCCGGCCAGACAGCTCAGGAGGAGCGGATCGGAGGCCGGCGGAGTCCCCCCCTGACTTCATCAAATACAATACATCCTCTTCATAAAGATTGCAAGTGGAAAGACAGTTTTTTGGCCCCTCTTTTGTCTTGGCGATAAACTTGAACCGGTCGCAAACAAACATGAAAGCTGAATGCTGTCGGGGAAAGCGTCTGCGACGCGAGTCGTCGTCCGGTTGTTTCCCGCATAAAGCGTTCCGATCACAGTTTGTGCGCACAATATCTTTTTCCCGCTAAAAAAACGCCTCCGGGACCGTCTGGACTTCCCGGAGGCTTTTCTGTTCAGGACAGACTGATTTTCAACTCAGTCGGCCGGAGAGATGCGGTAGACGCCCGCGGCATGGCATTTGAGCGTGCGGGAGAAGGAGCCCTCGAACGTGCCGAGGTCCTTGCCTTCCCACAGGTCGCGGACTTTGGCCTTCCTGCCGATGCCGAGTTCGGCAAAGTCCACGGAGACCTCCGCCGTGTCCTTGACTTCCACGTCGAACGCCTCATCGGTCAGGACGAGGAACTCGATCGTGCCGCCCTGA
>CACZRJ010000273.1 GCA_902783535.1 uncultured Ruminococcus sp.
CGACGCGCGTTTCGGGACCGGTCAGTTCTCCGCTTTTCAGCGCGACGCAGAACGAATCCTCTCCGTAAAACCCTTTTGCAGGCGTGTATGTCACGGTCCCGCTTTCGAGCAGCCGGACTGTTCCGTACATCGGCATCTCGGTGAGGACCGGCCGCACGCCCTCGGCGGGCTCGAAATCGATCTTTCCGGTCAGTTTTCTCCCGGCGTCTCCGGTCAGCGTCAGCGACGCCGGCGCATCCGC
The DNA here is from genome assembly GCA_902783535.1 of uncultured Ruminococcus sp. Classification (GTDB taxonomy): domain Bacteria; phylum Bacillota; class Clostridia; order Oscillospirales; family CAG-382; genus Coliplasma. The sequence continues at coordinate 242 of CACZRJ010000273.1, forward strand.
TCCGGACGGCTCGTCCGGCGCGACGGTTTCCGGCTCTTTGTTTTTCGCGTAAGCGTAGGTGTCGTCGTAGATGCGGCGGATGTTTTCGGATCCGCTGTCCCTGGCGGACAGCAGGTCGGAAGGAAATCCTCCGAGATAATAGACCTTGGTCGCGCCGATGTATCCGTATTCCCTGCCCGCTTCGAGATATTCCCGGTATCTCCTCGCGCTTTCCGGGCTCTGCGTGGTATTCAGTTCGATCTCGACGGCCATTCCGTGCAGTTTCGCCTTCAGGGCGGTCGTTTCCAGCCGGTCGGGATCGTCGACCGACATGAAAGCGTAGTTGGGCTGCAGACACGCGAAATCGAAGCCCATCTCTTTCCAGCGTTCGTATCCTTCCGCGTCGTAATACGGGATCCAGAAGACCGGATATCCTTTCGCGTGGATATAGGAAGTCGCGTATTGGACCAGCTCGACCTCATCGGGATCGGTCAGAACGAGCGATTCCGTATGCCAGTAGAACCCGCACATGCGCACGTGCGGCGCGCTTGTCTCCGCCAGCCTGCGGAGCTGCATGTCCACCTCCCACCGGATGATCTTCTTCCGGTCGTCCAGAACATTCCTCATCTCCGGTTTTCCGTCTCCGTCGACATCTCCGAACGTCTGATCCGCGCCGGATGCCAGAGCGGGCCGCAGGACGGACAGAAAGACGCCCTCCCTGTAATCCGGATCTCCGATCGCCTTCCCGAGTTTTTCCGCAGCTTCGGAAATCGCTTCCAGTCCGTGTCCGGAAGAGAAATGCGCGTCGAAGTAGGGCGTCCAGCCGGCCAGCACCTCCTTGTCGGTCCCCGACGCGAACAGATTGTGCGGCGAAAGAAGCAGATGATCGAAAAGAACGTCGCGGATCTCCCCGTCTTTCCGGTAGGAGATCAGGTCAAGATAATCGTTTGCGTCGAGCAGAGCGCTTTCGTCGCTGCACGGGTAAGACGTATCGCTCAGGTAGGAGCAGAGAATGTTGCGGACGTCTTTCATGCCCATGACGTCTTCGGTCGGATACGCGTAAGGAAGCGGGCAGTCCGGATCCGTGGCGTCCGCGGACGGAAAAAGCGCTCCGGAAGGGATCTTTTCCGTTCCGTAGATCTCGATCTCGCTGAACGCCGCGTGCGTCCTGAAAAGGAAGGAGAACCGGACAAATCTTGCCATGTACGGGTGTCCAGCGGAAGCGGTAAATCTGACAACGGCGTTTTCGCTCCCCGCGGAGGACGGTTCTTCCATCACGGCGACTGTCTGCCATTCCTTTCCGTCGACCGAAACGGAAACGCCGATCCGGCTGCAGACCTGTACGCCCCAGGACGGCATCTGCAGCATATCCGCCGCGAAGGACGAGACGGACGCGACATAACCGAGGTCGAAGATCAGGTCCCTTCCGTCGCCGCGGGTCATGCGGAAGCTCCCGTCGGAAGTCCAGTCGGGGCTCCGCTGCGTCACTCCGTCGTGCAGCCGGCCCGTATCCTGCGCATTGTCCGACTCGGAGGCATATTTTTTCTGTACCTGGGAATACGCGCGCGGATAGACTTTCACATTCTGTCCGAGCGCGAGATTGAACTCTGTCGCGGCCACCCCGTCGGAATAGACGGGTTCGGAAGCCGGAAGTTCGAACGGCGGATAGACGTCCGTCCAGTCCATGCTGTCGTCCCGCTCCCCTTCGTAGCCGCGCGCTTCCAGCTCGCCGAGAAAAACGATGCCCCTGTTCGCGCGGACGCGGAAGCGGATGTATCTCGCGCGCAGCAGACGGGCAACGCGGAAATTGAAATCGAAGACGTCCGACTGGACCGTGATGTCGGTCGGACCGTAGATCGTCGCGGCCGTATAATAGGATTCCCCGTCTTCCGAAACGGCGACTTCCACGTACTGGGGAAGCTGGATCGCGTAGTCCGGGATGTACAGAAAGACCGCGCGGAATCCGCCGATGTCCGTCCGGACCTCCTCAAGGTCGAATACGATGTCCGTCTGCCCGACGTCGATGCCGACCCAGGCGTAATGATTGAAGTCGCCGGGAACGACGCCGTCGGAAAGCGTTTTTTCCGTCCCGGCGTAATCCTTGTTCCACGCTCTGCTGACCGAATACGTGCGGTCAAGCAGAAGATTCGCGTACAGGGCGGAAGCGTCGACGGGATCTCCGTAATGCGCGTCGATCTCCGCTTTCACTTCACAGAGCGGAAGCTGGACGCTCTCTTCGACGGAACTGTCGACGCTTTCCCCGGCATCGGGAGAAACGGAAGGTTCGACGGTCCCGCAGGCGGGGAACGCAAATCCGAGCAGGCACGCCAGCGCGCATGCCAGAATCCCGCGCCCGCTCATCTGCTTTCACCTCCGACGCAAAAATCGGCGACATACGGACGGTGATCGGACAGCACGAGCGGAGGGATATGCGCGAAGGAGACCGTGAGGCCGTCCGAGCAGAACACATAGTCGATTTTGCGTTCCGGCGCGTCGGACGGGAAACTAAGTTTTTCCCCGCGCATCCGGTCGGCAGTGTCTTTCAGCCTCGTCCGGATCGGGTCCAGCACGGGATCATCCGGAAGCACGTTGAAGTCGCCGGCGAGAATGACAGGGGTCGGGATCCGGTCGAGCAGAGAACATACGGTATCGACGGCATTCCGCTGTTCGGAAGCGTTCAGTCCGAAATGCGTCGCCAGCACGGTCACCGTCTGCCCGTCCGGAAGCAGGATCTCCGCCTTCCCGACGGCGCGCGGCTCGAACCATTGCCCGTTCGAGCGGTCTTCGGGATCCGGGATATGAACGACTTCGGGACGGAGAATCGGATGGCGCGACAGGATCGCGTTTCCGTAAGGGCCGGCCGGTCCGTCTTTTCCCGGAACGGTGAAAGCCGGAACGAAAAAGGCGGAATACCCGAGTTCGCCGGAAAGTTCCGACGCCTGCCCTTTGTACAGGGCGTGCCTTCCCTCTCCGCGCACCTCGTTCAAAGCGAGGATGTCCGGAGAGAAGCAGCGGATCGCGTCCGCGAAACGGGGCACGTCGATCGTGTCCCATGGTTCCTGTCTGTAAGGATGAAAATGCTGAACGTTGAATGTCATGAAGCGGATTTCCATGGCGGCCTTCCTTTCGTCTTTCCGTCCGGCGCAAATATGGCGTTGACGGGAACGGGTTTGAGTGGTATAATTATCAAAAAAAGAATGAAAAAGGGGCAAATCATTATGGCGAAGCATGCAAACGTTTCTCTGCGCGCGGTCCTGTCTCTCGGCCTGGTTTTTCTGCTGCTGCTCGGATGCGTCTGCGCAACGGCGTCCTGCGGCGGGAGCGAGCCCGCTCCGGAGCCGTCCGCGACTGAAAGCAAACCCGAACCGTCCTCGGACGCGTCCGCGTCCGCACCGATAGATCCGTACAAAAACGCTGACGGAAAGTATTCGCTCGACGGCGTGAACATGCCGGAGTTCAACTTTTCCGAAAAAGAGTTCCGCGTGCTGGTCTACAACAATACCGTCCAGACGACGTATTTCTCCGAAGAAATCGAGCCGGATCTGTACGAAACGACGGACACCGTACTCAACGAAGCGGTCAGAACAAGGAACGACCTGCTGGAGGAGCGCTACGGCGTCACCGTGAAAGCGGTCGCCGTCGACAACGTCTCCGCATCGCTCAGGGAATCCGTCACCACCGCGACGGACATCTGCGACGCGGCCATGCCGTTCTTCCAGGAAGCGGCGGTGCTGGCGCAGGAAGGAATGCTCTACGATCTGAAGCAGTTCGGCAAATACATCCATCTGGACGCCCCCTGGTGGGACCAGTCGGCAAACAGGATCCTTTCGGTCGACGGAAGGCTGTACTTCACGACCGGAGACCTTTCGATCATGCAGAAGATCGTTTCCGGCGCGGTCCTGTTCAACAAGACGCTTTACGATCAGATGCTCGCAGACAAATACGGCAGCCTGTACGACAAGGTGAAGAATCACGAGTGGACGTTCGACCTGATGTACGAAATGACGCACGGCCTGAACAGGAATCTGGATGAAGACCCTGCGATGGAAGCCGGGGCCGACTTCTTCGGCATGGCGTCAGGAAACGGCGACGCGGTCAGTTTCTATCTCGGATTCGGCGGTCATATCATCGACAAGGACCAGGAGGACCTGCCGTACCTGGCCATCGGAACGACCGAGAACAGCATCAAACTGTCCCAAACGGTTCTCACGCGTCTGACCGAACCGGACTACATGCTCATTTCCGAGGACTATCGCGGAAAAGTCGCAAACTGCTGGGAATACTGTCTCGCGACATTCGGCGAGAACCGCTGTCTCATGCGGACCACGGCTTTCTCCGCCATCAAGAAACTGCGTAATTTCGAAGGAACGAATCCGTTCGGCATCGTTCCGTTCCCGCTTGCCGACAAGCTGCAGGACGAGTATTACACGCCTTGCGGAGGCGCGCTGGCTTACGGCGCAACCATTCCGGTGAGCGCGAAGAATCCCGATTTTTCGGCATTCATGCTCGAAGCCATGGCATGCGAAGGAAAAAACCTGATCACGCCCGCGTATTACGAAACGACATTGAAGTCCCGCGATCTCGCCTATGACGACGAATCCGGCGAAATGCTCGACAACTACATTTTCAAGAACATGATGTACGAACTCGGAAGCATCTACAATTTCGGCGGGATCAGCTCCATGTTCGGCAACCTGATGTCCCAGAAGTCCGCCGACATCGTCTCCAATCTGGACGGCATCCGTTCGCAGGTCAGCACGGCGATCGACGCATGCGTGGAAGTCTACCGGGCGGATTTGAACTGAGCGAACGAATCATTCAAACGGAATCAGCGAATGTGCGGCAGGGTCACCCCTGCCGCCGCTTTGTGTTTCAATTTTTCTTTTTCGACTTTTGAACGATCAGCACGACGACGACGGCAACGATAGCCGCACCCGCCAGACAAATCAGAATGATCACTGGAACCGGAAAGCCCTCGGACGGAGTTTCCGGGGCGGAAGACCCGGCAGACGTGCTTTCCGCGGAAGCGCTCTCTGCCGCAGAGACCGGTTCGGGTCCGTCGGACTGATTCATCTGCGAAACGTCTTCCGACGTTCCGGCTTCGGAGGTCGAACCGTCCGGCTCCGAAACATCGGACGAGTCGTCTGTCCCGATCGGCACTTCAGGCGTTTCCGGGCCGTCGCCGGAGACGGGGTCGCCGTCGGAAACGGGGTCGCCGTCGGAAACGGGGTCGCCGTCGGAAACGGTCCCGGAAGTCTCGCCCGGTGAGGACGATTCCTTCGCAAGGCCGATGATCAGGTAGTTCCCGTCGATTTTGGCGTTCACGCCGTAAAGCGGCTTGACGGTGCTGTTGTAAACAGGGGCGTTTCCGTTCGCGTCGTCGTAGATATTGAACAGAGGTTCATTTTTCTTCGCTTCCGAAGCATTGTAGAAGAAAGCGACAAGAAATCCCTCCGCAGGTACTTTCACGCTGTTCTGAAAATTTCTGTCGACGGAAGCGAAAACGAGGTTGTTTCCGGACTGGGTGCAGACGCCGTTTTTGTCGAATGCCATCACGTGCATATACCGGAAGTTCCAGTCGTCGGAAAGGAACTCCTCGTCGACGGACGCGGCATTGTAAAGCACGTCGACTTCCCCGTTCACGTTGGAGCATTTCACGTCGATCCCTGTGATCTTCACGGCAATCGCGCCTTCCGGCAGATCCTCCGGAGGATCGTCGTCCGGATCGCTGCCGCTGTTGTCGCTGCCGCCGTTTCCGCTCCCCGGCCCGTCGTCCGGATCGGTATCCGTGCAGTCTCCGGTCACGCTGCCTTCCGTCCCGTAGTTGAGAGTGATCGCCATGCCCTTGAAGGATGCGGAGAAATCGCTTTCCACGGCGAGCGTGCGGTTGTAGATGTCGTCCGCTTTTCCGGTCAGCACGGAATCAAGCGCTTTGTAGTAGTCGAACAGCGCCCTGTTCTTGCTGAAGGTGTCGTTGTAGTAGAACGCGATCATGAACCCTGCCTGCGGAATGACGACATAGTTCTGGAAGGATTTGTCGACGGAAGCGAAAACCAGGTTGTTCCCCAGCTGAACGCATGCGCCGTAGCGGTCGAAAACCATAATGTACATATACCGGAGGTTGTGGTCTTCGGAGGAAATGACACGTTCCTTTTTCGTTTCGCCCTCGAACAGAAAAATCATACCGTCGCCGTTTTCGTCGTCTCCGACGCCCTCCAGTTCCGTCGCTTCGACAGTGAAGCTTCCGCCGTTTTCCGCAGCAGCGGTCAGCAGCGCGGGAACGAATGCCGCAATTGCAAGCAATGCGGCGAACACGCAAATGAGCAGTCTCCTTTTGTTACCCATAATTCCTCCTTTTTCGTCGGGACCGAACGCGGAAGGCGCACGGTCATTCGATGCAGGCGCCCGCCTCGCGGAGTTTCGCCTGAAGCGTTTCGATATCGATGTCTTTCACGTTTTTCCCGGATTCCAGGGCGATCGCCGCGGCGGTTCCCGCCGCCTCGCCGAGCGTACAGACGATGGGCATGATGCGGATGGACGCCTGCGCCTCGTGCGTGCAGGAAATGCAGCGTCCTGCAACAAGCAGATTCTCCGCATCCTTCGGAATCAGGGAGCGGTAAGGGATGGTATAGTATTCACCGGCCGGGAAGAACCTGTGCGAAGTTCCGGATCCTTCCGGATTGTGAATGTCGATGTCGTAGTTTCCGCACGCGATCCTGTCTTCGAACCGCGTGCACGCGATCAGTTCCTCCGCGGTCAGGACATGCTCGCCGTCGATCATCCGGCTTTCGCGCACGCCCGTGACGGGCGCCGAGAAAACGAACTGCGCTTTCTCGCATCCGGGGACGCGTTCACGCATGAACTGCAAAAGTTCGAGCATCTGCTCGCGCGCCTCCACGTCCGCTTCCGTAAGTTCCCAAGGATCGACGGGATTCTTTTTCACGATCCTTGTGGCGTTCAGCCGCAGGATGGACGGAATGGTCGTGTGGAAAAGCATGATGCCGTCCATCGGATTCCGGATGGGACGGACTTTCTTCTCTTCCGCCCAGCGCTGAACGTAATCATGTCCTTCGCGGTCAAATTTTTCGCCGTCGATGTTTCCGACGAGAAAATTGAGCGTCATCGGCTGGCAGAGACTGTCCTCGGGACGTCCCAGCCTGCACGGGAATCCGGCATAGTACGCGAGATCGGCGTCGCCTGTCGCGTCGACGAACAGTTTCGCGCGGAGGCGGAGAATGCCTTCCTTCCCTGCGGCGAGGATCGCGGTCACGCGGTTTCCTTCGCGTTCCGCGTCGACCAGCTGGTGATTGTACAGCAGTTTCACGCCGGCTTCGAGCAGTTTCCGGTTCAGAATGAGCTTCATCCATTCCGGGTTGAATGCGTTGTAGAGCATGGCGTCGGAAGCGCGCAGCTCGTTCACGATCTCTTCGAAGATCCCTCTGCTGAGAAATTTCGTTTCCCCCGTTTCCGGGATCTTCGTCGTATACGGCATGAACGGATTGACCGTCATGGTGCTCGGAGCTCCGCCGGGCGCGTTGATGCGTTCGACCAGCAGAACGTTCTTCCCGTTCCGCGCAGCGGCGATCGCTGCCGCGCATCCTGTCAGTCCGCCGCCGGCGACGATCAGATCATAAACGGTTTCATGATTCAGAATTCTCATA
>CACZRJ010000274.1 GCA_902783535.1 uncultured Ruminococcus sp.
GCGGAGACACCGAACTCCTCTTCGCAGGCCTTGACCAGCTCGTTCAGTTCCATAACGGACATTTCCTTGATCGCCGCAATGATCTCTTCATTCGTAAACTTAGCCATTCTGTTTTTCCTCCGTATAAATCAATCCGATATTGTTTCGTAAATACTCTTACTCAGCCGGTACTTCCGCCGGTGCCGCTTCCTCAGCAGGCGCAGCCTCTCCGTCTTTCTCGGCGATCTGCTTCAGCACACGGGCGAAGTTGGTGACAGGTGCCTGCCAGGAGCCGAAGAGTCTTCCGAGAAGTTCTTCCCTCGACGGGATCTTGGAAAGGATCTCCAGCTGGGCGCCGTCATAAAACTGGCCTTCGATCACGCCGCCTGCCCATTCAAACGTCTTGTGGGCGGAGACGTACTTCGCAAGGATCTTGGCGGGTGTGACCGCGTCGTCCTTCGAAACCGCCAGCGCGTTCGGTCCGTCAAGAAGCTGGTCCAGCGCTTCCATCTCAGTCCCCTCGAATGCACGGCGCATAAGGGTGTTCTTGTAGACCTTGTAAATAACACCGGCTTCGCGGAGTTCGCGGCGCATCTTCGTGTCATCCTCGACCGTGAGGCCGTGATACTTGACCAGAACCGCTGCCTTGGCATCTTTCACGGAATCAGCGATCTCCTGTACGATCGGCTGCTTCAGTTCGATTTTTGCCATCTGCTCATTTTCCTCCTTCTTCTGATAGTACGACAGTTAAACATCTCGTCCGAAAAAATTCCCCGCGTCGCGAAGACACGGGGAATGAAAGATCTCATGATCTGAAATCAATCCTCGGCAGGCGCTGCGCTTACGTCCTTCCGGACACCTGCTGTCTTCGGTTTGATGCCCTGCTATGTTAGCATGCGCAAAATACGCATGTCAAGCATTCTGTTTTTCCAAAACCGTCCGGGATTACCGGATCATCGGGTTGACCTTGACGCCGGGGCCCATCGTGGACGCGAGCGTGATGCTCTTCAGATACTGGCCCTTGACGGAGCTCGGACGGACCCTCTGCAGTGTGTCGAGAAGAGTCTGCAGGTTCTCGGAGAGCATCTGCTCTGTGAAAGAAGCCTTGCCGATCGGGACATGGACGATATTGCTCTTGTCCAGACGGTACTCGATCTTACCTGCTTTGATCTCCTTGACAGCCGTGGCGACGTCCATCGTGACCGTGCCGGCCTTCGGGTTCGGCATTAAGCCCTTCGGTCCGAGGATTCGGCCGAGACGTCCGACAACGCCCATCATGTCCGGCGTGGCGACGACGACATCGAAATCGAACCAGTTCTCTTTCTGGATCTTCTCGACCAGGTCCATCTCACCGACGAAATCCGCACCGGCGTTCCTGGCATCTTCCGCCTTGTCCCCCTTCGCGAAGACGAGGACGCGGACAGCCTTGCCTGTTCCGTTCGGAAGGACGACGGCGCCGCGGATCTGCTGGTCGGCGTGACGTCCGTCACAGCCTGTGCGGATGTGCGCCTCGACGGTCTCGTCGAATTTGGCGACAGCGGTCTTCTTGACTAATGCCATAGCCTCATCGGCGTCATACAGACGGCCGCGCTCAATGGCTTTGGCTGCTTCAGCGTATTTTTTACCATGCTTCATTTTCTATACCTCCGTGTGGTACAAACGGGAAAACCCTTCCACGATACAAACAATCTCCTGCTTCTGTTACTCCTGACCTTCGACGAGAACGCCCATCGAACGGGCTGTTCCGGCGATCATGCTCATAGCGGCCTCAACATTGGCGGCGTTGAGATCCGGCATCTTCGTTTCCGCGATCGCTCTCAGATCATCCTGGGAGATCGTTGCGACTTTGTCCTTGTTCGGCACGCCGGAACCCTTCTGGATATTGCATGCTTTCTTGATCAGGACCGCAGCCGGGGGTGTCTTGGTGATAAACGTGAAGCTGTGATCCGCGTAAACGGTGATGACAACGGGAATGATCACGTCACCCTTGTCTGCCGTCACGGCGTTGAACTGCTTCGTAAAATCGGGAATGTTGACTCCGTGCTGGCCGAGGGCCGGACCTACCGGGGGCGCGGGTGTTGCCTTGCCGGCCGGAATCTGTAATTTGATATAACCTGCTACTTTTTTTGCCATCTTTCTGGCACCTCCTTTAATAAAGAAAGTGTTGTGGTTCTCCGGGGTCTGTCCCCTCCCACATGAAAAGTTACTACAGTCTTACGATCTCCGCAAAACCTATATCTACCGGCGTGTCACGGCCGAATAGTTCGACACCGATCGTCACCACGCGCTTCTGCATATTGACGGCCCTGATCTGGCCGACCGTATCCTTCCACGCTCCGGCGACTACGCGGACAGTATCTCCGGGCTCGAAATCAACGATGATGTCCGCCGTCTCCTCAAGGATACCGAGCGGGA
>CACZRJ010000275.1 GCA_902783535.1 uncultured Ruminococcus sp.
GTTCGGCCGCAAGGGCGGTATGCTCAAACTGACCTTCGGCGACAGCTGTGTGATGTACAACGATCTCGTCTGCAAAAAACAGTAAGCGTCACATGGCGCACGCTGCCGGAGCATCCATTACAGGATTATAAACGGAGCAGAACAGAAAATATGTAACGAGCAAAGGAATTTCGTGCAGTTACACACCGTTTTGTGGCAATTCATGGTAAGGAATGATATACGAATTAAACGAACCGTCATTAATTTGTCGATCCACACCACCATGAATTGCCTTTCAGGTTTCGAGGTTTATTTCCTGCTTGTTTGCAGATCACTCTTCCGTATAGGTATGAGTTCCCGCAGAGACGGTTTCGGGTTCTCTGCCGGGGAGGATAATCTTTGCCGTACAGCCTGCGGGAACGACGACGGTGTAAACGGTCTTCCCGTTTTCTCGTACCCAGCCGCTTCGGATCTCCCCGTACACGCTGTTGTACGCCGCCTCGGCACGGGTGACGTGTCCGCCGGGTCTCGGTTCGACGGTGAAGCGGTTCTCCCCGTCCACCCGTATGCCGCACATCGTTTTGAACAGCCACGCGCAGACCGCGCCCTTGGAATAATGATTCAGGGATCCGATGCCGCCCCCCGTGGAATCCGGGCCTTCCCACGCTTCCCAGATCGTGGTTGCGCCTGCCTTCGGCATGGAAAGCCAGCCGGGGATCTCCTCGTTTTCGAGAAGCCGGTATGCCGCCTCAAGTTCGATTTCAGCCAGCACATCGAGAATCAGGGGTGTGGAAAGAAATCCCGTTCCCAGCCTCCAGCCGTAGTGTTCCAGCGCGTCGATCAGGCGCTTTTTCGCATACGCCGTCTGCTCTTCGTTCAAAAGTCCGAACGCCAGAGGTCGGACAAGCCGCGCCTGCCGGTCCGTGTCGAGGCTGTACTTCCCGCCGGAAACCAGCTCCTGATACGCCGTCCGGCAGCCCTCGGCGGTTTCCCGGAATTCCCGCGCGTCCTCCGCGTGGCCAAGCCTTTCCGCGATCTCCGCCATGACCGAGAGAACATAGGCGGTATAGGCGGTGGACACCTCCGGATGCGGCGCGGCAAAATCCTGCCAGCGGAAAGCGCACACGTCCGCCGGTTCCGCCCACTCGCCGTAGCTCTGCCCGGCGTTCACCAGATACTTTTTCGCTTTCCCGGAGAGTCTGATGCGTTCCCCGAATATCGGCATGGTCTTTCCGCATCTGTGCTCCATGAAGCGGGCGTATTTTGCCATGCCGTCATAAAAAGCCCGGAGGATCGTTTCGTCCCCGAAGAGCTTCGACCAGCGGTACGGCACCAAGATCCCCACGTCCGACCAGCCGACCGAACCGTTCATCGGGCGCATATAGAAATCCGCTCCGCCGTCCGGCGCGATGTGCGGCAGCCGTCCGCTCTTTTCCTGCCAGTCAAAGACGTCGCGCAGCCATTTCCGGGAGAAAGCGGCGAAATCAAAGAGATAAGCGGCGGTCTCGAAGAAGATCTGCGCGTCGCCCGTCCAACCGTGCCGCTCGCGCGTGGGGCAATCGGTGGGGATATCCAGATGGTTGCTCTTGGCGGACCAGACGGTGGCTTCGAAGAAGCGGTTGAGCAGTTCATTCGAGCAGGAAAAGGTACCGGTCTGCTCCATGTCGGAATAGACCGCGATCGCTTCGATCTCTGCCGGACTGGGCGTCACGTCACCCTCGACCTCGGCGTACCGGAAGCCGAAGACCGCAAAGGTCGTCTTGTAGTCGTTCAGGCCCTCGGCGCAGGTGTAGTCGATCTTCTGCAGCGGCGTTGTTTTGTTTTTCCGGGAAAGCTGAATGTTCTTCTGCGTCAGATTCCCGTCCTCGTCCAGCATCTCCCCGAACCGCCAGACCATCCGCTGTCCCTGCCGCGCATTTACGCGGAAACGGATGTAACCGGCGATGTTCTGGCCGAAATCAAGCAGCATCCTGCCGTTCGGCGCAGCCGTGACTGTCGGATGGAAACGTTCGTGCTCCGTCACCGGAACACTGTTCGAGCAGGTCGGGACAACGTTGTGCCCTGTGACCTTTGCCCTCCCGCTGTAAGATGGCTTGCGGAACGCCTTGACGATCTCGCCGTCCTTGTTGTCGGCAAAGCGGATCGGTCCGTCGCTCGACCACTGCCAGCTTTCGTCCGAAACGACCGTCTCCCGGCCGCCGTCTTCATAGGTCAGCTCCAGCTGGGCGAGCAGTTTCGTCTCCCTGCCGTACTGATTCGTCCGTCCCCACGCGCCGCAGGAGCCGCGGTACCAGCCGTCGGCAAGCTGTACGGTCAGCTCGTTTTCCCTGCTTTGGAGCAGATCGGTGACGTCATAAGTCTGATATTGGACCCGCCTGCGGTAGTCGGTATAGCCGGGCGCAATGACAAAGGCGCCGACCCTTGTTCCGTTCAGCTCCGCTTCATACAGCCCACAGGCGGTGATATAGAGCCGTGCGCGCTTCACAGGTTCCTTTACCGAAAAAACCTTCCGGAAGCAGTCGACCGGATAGCGTTCTCTCCCGCGCGGCATGTAGCTGCCCGTGATCCACTCCGCGTGCCAGTCCCCGGGATCGAGCAGACCCATTTCAAAACAGCTCTCGCTCCACTCGCCGGGCATGCCGTTTTCATCCCAGAGACGCACACGCCACCTCACCCGTTCCCGGCTGTCGAGTTTGTTCGGCCAGACGGCGTACATCGAAGGGCTTTCGACCTTTCCGCTGTCCCAGTTTTCCGTGACGATCTGATACGCGGTCTGCGCGACGCCGCCTTCACAGTTCCACATCAGCCGGGGACTTACGATGTCGATCCCCAGCGGTTTTTTCAGGTATTCCGTTCTCAATCGGATGGCCTTCATGCTTCGTCTCCGTCTTTCCCTTCATGCCTTGCTTTGATCTCGGCCTGTTCTTCCGGGAGGCTCTTTTCGACGTTCAGGAACCAGAGGACCGCGACCAGCGCGATGCCGGTGAAGACCTCGAGCCCGAGGAACGCGAAGGTGATGACCCAACCGACGGCCGCGGGCTGAGCTGCCGCCAGGGTATTGCCCGCCGCGTCCAGAGTCGGCGCGATGTATCCCGCTTTCGCGAGCATCCAGTTGAAAACGCCCGTCATGATGCCCACCATCGCCACGGCAATGATGTTGTAGATCGACATCGCCGCGCCGTCGATGCGCAAGTCGGTCTTCCATTCGAGGTGATCGAGGCAGTCGGCGAAGAGCGCCATGAACACATACGCACAGGGCAATCCGCCGATGTTTTTGATGAACTGTCCGACGAGCACGACGGCCATATTCGTCGGGAACAGCCAGCAGATCAGCGAGCCGACGGCATAGAGGACAAAGCCGATCATGGTGACGTTCCGCTTGCCGAATTTCTTCGCGAGCGGCCAGACGGCGAAAATGCCGATCCCCATCGGAATACCGCCGATCACGGAGACGAGCATCTGTGTGACGCCGTCGTTGTACGTCCCAAGTACATAGTTGCAGTAATAGACCAGCCCGAGATTCTTCATCGTTACACCGACGGTGTAGACGAAGAAATAGACGTACATGAGAACCATGTACCGGTCCGTGAAGAGAAGCCTCAGCTGCTTCCGGAAGGGGAGCTTAATCTCCTCCGCCGCATCCTCGGTGACGCGCTCCTTCGTGAAGAAGTATTCGAGCAGGGTCAGCGGCAGGGCAAGGATCGAGAGGACGCACATCAGGGTGATCCACTTCGACTTGTCCGCGCCGATCGTCGGCATGATCACCATCGGAAACACGAGCGCGACAAGGATGCCGGACATCATGATCGCCGTGATCTGGTTGAAGACGGATA
>CACZRJ010000276.1 GCA_902783535.1 uncultured Ruminococcus sp.
CAAGGCCCTGTTCGTCCGTCTGGAGCTTGTCGCAAGGCTGGCTTCCTGGATGGGGGCGAAGGTCCTGGTCTTCGGCGCGCCCCGGAACCGGAAGCGGAACGGCCGCGAATTCACGGAAGCCTTTCAGTATGCCGCGGAGGTTTTTCACCGGGCGGGGGAGATCGTCAAAGAGTACGGATGCGCGATCGGAATGGAAGCGAATCCTGTGGAATATCAGTGCGACTTCCTGACCAACACCGCGGATGTGGAACGATTCGTCAAAGCCGTCGATTCGGACGGAGTCGTGCTTCATATCGATTCCGGCGCGACGGCTATGACGCATGAAAAGATCGAAACGGTCCTGACCGGATTGACCGTCATGCCGCGGCACTACCATATCAGCGAACCCATGCTTGCGAATCCGGGAGAAAATGGCCAGGTCGAACATGTCAAAGCATTCGAAGCGCTCAAGCGGATCGGATATGCCGGCGCCGTTTCCATTGAAATGAAATCGCAGGAACCGGATTTTCAGAATTTGGAAAAAGCGCTCGTCTGCATAACGGGAGCCATGAAAGATGCCGGTTTCTGATTCCTGCGACATTGTGGTGATCGGCGCCGGATTCTTCGGCATGAATATCGCCGAGTATTTCGCCAAACGAGGAAAAAAAGTCCTGCTCTGCGAGAAATACGACGCGTGCATGACGCGCGCCTCCTACACCAATCAGGCCAGAATCCACAACGGGTATCATTACCCCAGGAGCGTCCTGACCGCGATGCGTTCGAGGATCTCGTTTCCCAGGTTCGTCAGGGAGTTCCCGGAATGCGTCGTGAACGACTTTTCCAAGTATTACGGCATCGGAAAGATCTTAAGCAAAGTCAATGCCCGGCAGTTCGAAGAGTTCTGCAACCGGATCGGAGCGGAATGCGAGGAAGCCGCCCCGTCCGTCATGAGGCTTTTCGATCCTCACTACATCGAAAAGATATTTCATGTCCGCGAATACGCGTTCGATTCCAAAAAGCTCTGCGAGATCATGATGAAACGGATTCAGGACGCGGACGTGGAACTCTCTTTCTCGACCACGGTCGAAAAGGTCCTGGAAGACAACGGGAAACTGAAAGTCGAAATCAAATCGAAGAATGAAACGTTTACCGTCTCCGCGAAACATGTTTTCAACTGCACCTACTCCAATATCAACTGCGTCAATCACAATTCCGGGATCGAACTGATCCCCCTGAAATACGAAATGACGGAAATGGCATTGGTGGAAGTCCCCGACGAATTGAAGGACAAGGCTTTTACGATCATGTGCGGCCCCTTCTTTTCGCTGATGCCGTTCCCGTCCAGAAATCTTTACTCTCTCAGCCATGTGCGGTACACGCCCCATTACGAGTGGTATGACGATCCGGACAAATACGTCAGCCCGTTGACCGTCTGCGATTCGGACAGGAAGGAAACGGCGTTTCAGGAGATGCAGTGCGACTCCGCGCGATATCTTCCTCTTATCAGGGAATGCCGCTACCGCGATTCCCTGTGGGAGGTCAAGACGCTGCTTCCGTCGAGCGAAACGGACGACTCCAGGCCGATCCTCTTCAAGATGGACTACGGGCTGAAGGGCTACCATTGCGTCATGGGCGGAAAGATCGACAACGTTTATGACATCATTACAATGATCGATCAAAATAAGGAAGTCTTCTCATGAGCAAGATCAAAGACGTTTTTGTTTCGGCTGTCGTGATACGGCCGGAAAAAAATACCATACATGATTTCCTGACACAATTGTCAAATGTCCTTGCTTCGCATTACGCCCATTATGAAATCCTCCTGATCACGACGGAACAGGGGGAAGCCGTTCCCGAGCTGGACCTGAACGATATCCTGCAGAAGATCAAACACATCCGGGCCATCAAACTTTTTCACGATACGACGGATGACGTTCTCTTCGCCGCCGGGATCGAAAATGCGATCGGAGACATCATCGTCTGCTCGTATCAGGAGTTCCTGACGGAAAAGAATGTCACGGAATCCGTCAATCTGTGCTGCGAGGGAAACGATGTCGTCAGCGGATCGTTCCGCACGAAGAAGCCGTTCTGGTATCGTTGCGGGAGCAGCCTGTTCCGCAAGCTTTTTTCCCGGATCCTGTCCTACAATCTGCATCCGGATGACGCGTTCTTCCGCTGCATTTCCCGTCGTGCGTTGAATGCCGCCCTCGGGACCAGACACTTTCACAGATTCGTCTTCCTGCGTCTTTCCAATGTGTGCGAAAAGAAGGGGTACATCGATCTTGAAACATCGTCCGGCAGGCAGCTGCATGCGCCGCATGTCCTGGAATCGTTCTCGAAGGCGATCTCGCTCATCATATTCAATTCGACGACGCCGTTAAGGGTGATGAATCTGAGCGCGCTTCTGGTCTGCGTGATCGCCTTTTTCGTCGCCGTCTACACGGTCATCATCAAGCTGGTGAAACATCATGTCGTCGAGGGATGGCCGACGATGATGCTGGTCATTTCGTTCCTGTTCTTCTTCATCTTCCTGATCCTGGCGTTCATGGGCGAGTATCTGGTCCGCATCATCTTCGATGCGAACCAGGCGGCGCCGTACCATGTGCTGAGCGAGAAACACAGCTCGGTCATGCTGAATTACGACGAACTCAATGTCCGGGAAGACAGCGTATCCTCCGAGATCAATCTGACGCAGACCGGAAGGGACAGATAACATGCTCAAGCATCACGATGTGCCCTCCTATGAAACAAACGAATTCCGCCCGAAAACACGGAAATACTGTATCTGCGTTTTTGTCATAAACGAGGGCGACAAGC
>CACZRJ010000277.1 GCA_902783535.1 uncultured Ruminococcus sp.
GAAGCTTCCATCACCAGTACCATCACAAGAGAACCGGATGCCGAAAAGCAGCTTCTCTGGCTGAGGCAGAATGCCGTAATCTATCACACACGAGAAGTTGAAGTTGAAACCCCTTATTCCTACGACCTCGGGAGCGGGCCCGAATCCGGTGTTACTCTACAGACCGAAACTCGTTATTCGCCTGACTACGATCAGTTATATACATCTTTATTGAGCGACTGCGCAGAAGAAGTCAAACTGGGAGAAGGGTGTTTTTCCTTTGATGAGCCTGCAAGGGGTGTGCAGTATTTTCGATCAACCCTTTGTATGGAAGAGGATGGCGACTATATACAGTCAATAGAAGTTGGTACTTTTGGAGAGGCCTCATGAATAATTGTCGAATAAAAGTATTAGTCCCGTGTCTTGCCATTTTCTTATTGGTGTGCTTTTTCATAGTGCTGTTGACAGGATGTGATTTTTCGCAGCCTCAGACATCTTCCGAAGAAAATTCCGGGACAAATTTCAGTGCCGATGAGTCTGGAACCGAAGTGAGTGAAGACCCGAACGAACAGCTGCGCAATATGTTTTATTGCGATGCGTTTGATTTGGCTCAATTTCCCCTCAAAATCAGCCTTACAACCGGGGAAATCGTTGTTCCGTGTCCGGACCCGTTGTGCAAGCATGGAGAAGATGATTTGACTTGCCCTCTGCGACACACCGTGGCGTATTATCAGGTCGACGGGGGCCGCTATATGTTTTATGTAGCCTATACCGGGAGCAGCACTTACCATCTTTTTTGCTTCGATTCCATGACAAATCAGACAGAGTCGATTTTTGATTTCTTGAACATTGATGATCTGGACCTGATTTTCGGAGATGGAAAGTTGTTTTTCCGTAATCCCCTGCTGGAGAAAAAAGACGGTCAGTGGGTTGAAAAGCCGGTTCGTGAAGTCATGTGTTACGATACGGAGACGAAAAAGATGACTGCATACGGGAGGTGTTCCATTTTGGACCGCCTTCGGTGGTACAGCAATGGGGAGCTTGGATTTGTCAATGCTGACGGCGCTCTTTGCATTGCAAGAAATGGCTTTTCAGAAACCAAAAAACTTGTCGACGACATCGCCAGAGGCTATGCTGAGAACGATTTGATTTTAAACTTCCAGCCAAATTATCTGTATTCGAGGAAGGAACAGCGCTATCTGCGGCTGCCGCAATTGACTTCTCCCGAAACCATTGTCTCTGCGATTGAATCGGAGCGAAAAATATATTGTACGATCGGGAACGGAGGTATTTTTGGAGCAGGTGAATTCTATAGAAACCATTCGGAAGACGGTTATTTCAGGAACATCCTTTTCGTGATCGACAGGGACGGCACCGCCAAAAAATATGAGATCCTGTGCGATTACTGTATTTACAGCGTGAAGGCATACAAAAACTTTATCATGTTCGGAATATGGAAGTTGTACCAGGATGGGAATGAGATAGATCCGAACGACCAGACCGGAAATTACATTCGAATCGATTTGAATACCGGAAAGGCGGATATATATAACCTGCTTACACTGAATTTGGAAGAAATACATGTCAGAGAAACAAGTGTGCATGTCACTTGCTCGGATGCGATCATGTCCGACGAGATCTACGACCCATCTCATTCCGATGACTGGTCATCGAATGAAAGCAGCGAGCCCGAAGAAAGTGGCAGTGGTACGGATTATTTCACCTATCCTGCATTTCCTGACGATCAATTGCTGGAAGACGAGACAAAGAAAGACGGATATTATTGTCCTTCGCTTCAAAATCCGTATGACATTCCGCTTCGCATGAATGTTCGAACCGGCGAGGTACAATATGCTTGTCCCGTCCCGGGGTGTGATCACACGTCAGACGATTGCTTTTACAACGGGGTGATCGTCGGGTGTACATATGACACCGGAAACTGTCTGATTGTGCGATTTTCCCATTTGGGTTACGCAAATAATAATACAGTGGCTTTTCGATACAGCGACGGGAAGATATTCGGCGTTTATTCCGGAAGGGGAGAAATCATAGGCTGTGAGGGTCGAACGCTGTATACTGCTTACACTCAGTACGGAACCACGTCTGTTTATGCCTGCCCGATTGACGATGACCGTCCGAGATTTCTCTGCAAATTGAAATCCGCCGTGTTTTTCTTTGAAAAGCAGGGAGTTCTGTACGGACAGGATGAGGAAGGCTTTTTCAAACTCTCGGCAGACGGTGTTCGCAGCGCAATCACAATACCAGATGCAATCGGCGACGGAGAATACTATAAATTCAGAAAAGACGGGTTCGCGTATCGAACCAAGGCACCGGCGGCAGTCTTTGATTACCAGGCTGAAACTCTTGCCAAGCTTCCTGCGAAAAAGGATGTCACTTCTCCTGTAAAAGACGGGAATAAATACTATTATCAGGTCCGTCGTGCTGCAACAACAGCCAGGAATCAGGATGGCAAAACAATTCAGTACATTCCTTACGAGAATGATGTCTATTGCTATGATCTTTCGGGTCGGGAGACAAAGACGACCGTAGTCACGGATTATCATTTTATTGTCTACGCAGTATCGGGAGATTATGCCGTCGGCCGTCTGATGTACCGGATGAACGGAAAGACTTATGTTCCCTACGAAGAACTGGAGTATGATCACATCCGGATCAACCTGAGCGACGGCTCGTTCGAACTGCTGAAACTATACCGGTGAGTATGAACCGGAAAGCATTGTATGATTCGATTTGAAATTGCGAAACTGACGGGAAGCCGTGTGATCAGATTTTTACTGATCGCACTGCTTCTTGTCGTGCTTCTGTTGTCTTGGCGGAATATGGCAGGTATTTCCGGGTCAAACGAGGTTGAAATCACGGATGCGCAGAAATTACAGACTGACTTTGACTCGGAAATGGACCGCATCATCGGGAAATCCGAAGTTTTTTTGAAAGATGCGGAGAATACTGCGTCCGCTTTTGAAAAGATCGACACATATTCTAAA
>CACZRJ010000278.1 GCA_902783535.1 uncultured Ruminococcus sp.
ATCCTGACGCCCGAGCAGACGAAATATTATTTCCTCTCCGGCTTCACCGCGAAACTCGCGGGCACCGAGCGCGGCATCACCGAGCCGACCCCGACCTTCTCCGCATGCTTCGGACAGGCGTTCCTCGAACTCCATCCGACGAAATACGCCGAAGAGCTCGTCCGCAAGATGGAAAAGAGCGGCGCGAAGGCGTACCTGGTCAACACCGGCTGGAACGGCACCGGCAAGCGCATCTCCATCAAGGATACGCGCGGAATCATCGACGCCATCCTGAACGGCGACATCAACAACGCCCCGACCAAGAAGATCCCGTACTTCAACTTTGAAGTCCCGACCGTGCTGAACGGCGTCGACACCGGAATCCTCGATCCCCGCGACACCTATGCGGATCCGTCCGTCTGGGAGGAAAAAGCGAAGGATCTCGCCGGAAGATTCATCAAAAACTTTGTCAAATACGAAAGCAACGAGGCCGGAAAGGCGCTCGTCGCCGCCGGCCCTCAGCTCTGATCGTCCGGTTTTCACTCCGCATTTCTCGGGCAGTTCCTCGCAACTGCCCGATTTCCATATTTCCCGGGAGGATCTCCCGAATCATAACAGCAAAGTGCAGGTAGAATCATCATGGCCAAAAAACAGAAAAGGCTTCCGGTCGAACGGGTCGAGGCGGACATCCGCACCGGCCTGACGTCGGCCCAGGCCGAAGAAAGGCGGAAAAAAGGTTACGCCAACGTCGTGACGGACAAAAACGAGAAGAGTTTTCTCAAGATCCTCGCGGGAAACACGTTCACCTTTTTCAACGCGATCCTGTTCCTGATCGCCGCGGTCTTTCTTTTCTTCATCATCTATTTCAACGCGATCGGACGCGATGAGATCGTCTCGACCTATTTCGGCGTCTCCAAATTCGTCTTCCTGATCCCCGCGATCATGAACGTCACGATGGGGACCATCCAGGAATACCACAGCCTGAAGGTCATCCGCAAACTGCGGATCGTGACCGAGACGAGCGGTAAGGTCATCCGCGACGGACAGGTGAAAAAGGTCGACGCGAGCGAGATCGTTCTGGACGACATCGTCGCTCTGTCCGCGGGCGACCAGGCAACGGCGGATCTGACGGTGCTCGACGGGGAAGTGTTCGTCGATGAGTCCATGCTGACCGGCGAAGCCGACCACGTCCGGAAGACGGCCGGCGACAAGATCCTTTCCGGATCCTCCATCATCGTCGGAGAAGCGAAATGCCGCGCCTCCGAGGTCGGAAACGACACCTACGCCGCGAAACTGACCAGCAAGGTGAAGGGCGGCGCGAGGCACAAGTCCGAACTGATGACGTCCATTATGAAGATCATGAAGGTCCTGACCATCGCGCTGGTCGTCGTGGTCATCGCCGTTACGCTGACGCTGGTCGTCAAGATCACGCAGACCGGAAACGACCCCGAAATTTGGGGACTCGAGCTTTCTCTCGACGATCCGGTCGCCTGGGGCCTCATCGCCCTGACGGGCGGCTCGTTCGGCGTCGGTCTGATCCCGTCCGGCCTGGTGCTGACCACGTCCGTCGCGCTGATGGTCTCCATCGCGCAGCTGACGAAAAAGCAGACGCTCATTCAGGAACTGTATTCTCTCGAGAATCTTTCCCGCATCGACGTCATCTGCCTGGACAAGACGGGCACGCTGACGGACGGAACGATGAACGTCGTCGACGTCCGCGCCTTCGTTCCGATGGAGGAGGTCACGCGTCACGCGAAATACCTGACGGCGTCCGGCGAACGGAACGCGACCGCGGAGGCCGTCTTCAAACGGTTCGGCGCGGCCGAGGACTTCGACGCCGCCGTATCCGAAAAGATCCCGTTCTCCAGCGCGACGAAGTATTCGGGGCTGGTGTACAAAGACGGCCGGAAGCTGCTGATGGGCGCGCCGGAATACCTGCTTCCGCAGGAGGACGAGCGGCTGGGATTCGCTTCCGAGTGCGCGTCGCTCGGAAAGCGCGTCATCGCGATCACGCTGGACGGAAAACTGATCGCGTTCTTGGTCATCGAAGACCACATCCGCGACACCGCGCCGGATACGCTGAAATTCTTCCGCGAGAACGGCGTGACGGTCAGGGTCATCTCGGGAGACAACCCGCTGACGGTCAGCAAGATCGCCGAAAACTGCGGGATCAAGCACGCCGACCGGTACATCTCGCTTGCCGGCATGCCGCTCGATCAGATCCCCGAGATTGCGGAGGACTATACCGTTTTCGCCCGCGTCTCGCCGGAGCAGAAGGAAGCGCTCGTGACCGCGCTGCAGAGCAGGGGACACAAGGTCGCGATGACCGGAGACGGCGTCAACGACATCCTGGCGCTCCGCAAATCCGATTCTTCCATCACTTTCGCCAAGGCGACGGAAGCGGCGAAATCCTGCTCGGACGTCGTGCTGCTCGACAATGACTTTTCGCATCTGAAGGACGTCGTCGGCGAAGGCCGGCGTGTCATCGGAAACATCCAGAAGACGTCCATCCTGTATCTGATGAAATCCATCGCCGTCTTCCTCTGCGCGTTCGCTCTGATCCCGTTTGAGAAAGCGCAGATGTGGTTCAGCGTCGAGAACATGTACATGCTCGAGGCCGCCGTCATCGGTACCGGCGGATTCCTGCTTTCCCTGGAACCGCAAAGGCGTCCGCTGAAAGGCTCCTTCATGAAGATGATCGGACTTCAGTCCGCCGCGGCGGGATTCCTGGCCGCGTTCGCCGTGCTTGTTCCGATTCTGTTCAACATCATTCCGAAGGCGTTCGGAGTCTACCCGCTGGTCGCCGACTGGAACGTCCGGCCGATGATGACGGTCATGACGACCATCGCCGGGTTCATCGTCATCTTCTCGAAATGTCTGCCGATCAACCGGTACCGCGCGCTGGCCATGACGGCGCTGCTGCTGGTCGCGACGGTGCTCGGGTTCATGCTCCCGTCCTCGTTCATCGGCGGCGAGACGGTCGGCGACTGGATGCTCACGTACGACGCCGCTGCGGGACAGACGTTCTTCGACTCGCAGTTCATGCAGGAAATGTTCCGCCCGTGGAATTCGGTCGTCGTTCATCAGATCGTGATCGACTACAACAATTTTGCGGTGCTGCGTCTGTTCCTGTTCGCGGCCGTTCCCGTGTTCGTCCTGACCATGTTCGCCATGGAAAACTACGTCCGTAAGGATGACGGAAAGGACGTCCGCGACGGACGCGCCTTCCGCATCGGGCGCAGGATGATGCTCGCGGCCGGACTTTCGCTGTTCCTGCGGGCAGCGCTGTCCGCGTTTGAACTGATCTTTGCCGGCAGGGAACTGGTGCACATTGCCGTCGACGCCGGGCGGGTATCTTCCGTTTCGACTGCATTGAACGTCGGATTCATTCTCGTATTCCTCGTCATCGGATTTTTCGGCTACAAGCTGTGGAAGGATCCCACCTTCACGAACATCCGCATCGCCATGGTCATGGGACTCATCCTGCTGGCCGCGACGGTGGCGGAGATGCTGCTCCAGCAGAACGTGCTTCCGGGAGACAACCTGCTGTCGCTCATGGACAGCGTGATCACACTGACGCTGACGGGCGTATACATCATCGGCGCCGTCATCGTCCGCGCGAACATTTCCCGCGGACTGCTGAAACCGAGAGACGCCTGACCTGCAGTCATTTTAAAAGACGCAAGGAGAAATCGCCATGAAAAAGCTGACCGCTCTGCTGATGTCTTTTCTGCTTTGCATGCCGCTGATGGCCGCGTCGAGCGACTTCGTTTCGTCCGCCGGCGAAGGCGGAAACAGCGGTGAGAACGGAAAACCGTGCGTTCTGCCCGCGCTCCGGAACTGGACGCCGGCCGAAGGACGGTTTCCGGTGGAGGGATCCACGCTGATCTGCGACGAAAGCGGAACGGGCGCCGGGGAAAAGGCCGCGGAGTTCTTCCGTGAAATGTGCGGAAAGGACCTGACCGTGACGCAGTCGCCTTCCGGTTCCGGCGAGATCCGCCTGGTCAGGGTCAAAAAACTGCCGTCTTCCGTCCAGAACCGCGAAGAGGGATATCTGCTCGACATCACGCCGGAGTCCGCCGTCGTCAGTGCCGAGACCTATACCGGACTGCTCTACGGCGCCGTCTCGCTCGCGCAGATGTGCTACGGCGACGGACAGTGCGGATTCATCCCGTGCGGAAGCGCGGAGGACTATCCCGCCTTCGGGGTGCGGAAAGGACTGATCGACGTCGCGCGCACCTGGGTCCCGCTGGATCAGCTGAAGCAGATCGCGAAATACATGGCGTGGTTCAAAATGAACGAGATCCACGTTCACCTGACGGACAATCAGGGCTTCCGGATCGAATCGGACATCCCCGGGCTTTCGACCGTCGTCAACGGGGAAAAGCGGTATTACGGAAAGGACGAATACAGGGATTTCCAGAAGGAAGTTCTGGAATACGGCATCCGCGTGGTGAACGAGATCGACACGCCGGCGCATTCCGGCCCGTTCGCGAACATCGCTTCCGGCGGTCCGGCCATGGTCCAGGGCAGATTTCTGGACATCTCCGACGCGGAATTCGACAATACCGTCTCCTTCGTCAAATCCCTCTGGGACGAATATCTGAAAGGGGACGACCCGGTGTTCGTCGGAAAGGTCGTCAGCATCGGAACGGACGAATATCTCCACGACGCAGACAATACATGGAACGAACCGATGCGCCGGTTCACCGCAGAGATAGGAACACATGTTCATGATTTAGGATATATCCCGTGCAACTGGGCCTTCTTCGGACCGGACGGGTTCCCGGGGGAAACGGTCATCCCGTCCTTCATCCGCGCGGATATGTGGGACAACGGCATTTCCGGACTGGAAAAGATCGTCGAAGGAAAATACGACATGGTCAACATGCTGAACGCGAGACTCTACGTCGTGCCCGGAGAAAACAGTCCGACCGGATTCCCGGAGCGCATGAACATCCGGAATCTGTACGACACCTGGCAGGTCTGGGATTTCAGCGGATGGGGCATCAGCAAGTCCGTACCGAAAGACGATCCGCATCTGCTCGGCGCGGGGTTCGCGCTGTGGAACGATTACGGCGGGCAGAATCTCGGCATGACGGTCCAGGACATTTTCGACCGGCTGCGCGACATGACCTGTCTGGTCGCCGAAAAGACCTGGGCGGGCGAAGATACGGAAGGCGGCGACGTCGAGGAATTTCTCGGCCGCGTCTCGAAGCTCGGCAGAAGAGCCGGAAGCGCCGACCCGGGATTCCACGCGCTGGAGAAACCGGTGACGGTCGATTTTTCGAAAGAACTTCCCGAAGGGTTTTCCGCAAACGGGAAGATCGAAGACGGAAAACTGATCCTGGACGGGGAATCCTTCCTCTCCTTCGACCGGAAGGCCGTCGGATTCCCGAATACGCTGACCATGACCTTCCGTCTGGACGCGATCCCCGATGAGCCGCTGATGTGCGGCGGCGGATTCGAACTGCGCGTAAACGCGGACGGGCGAAAGCACGTCGGCTTCCTGACCGAAGACTACAAATTCATTTTCGACTGCGTCCTTCCGATCGGGGAGGAAGTCACGATCCAGATCTCGAGCGGTATTTCTTCGACGACGCTTCTCGTCAACGGGAAGTGCGGATACCTCGCATACAACATGAAAAACAGAGAAAACAGCCGGATGGAAACGTTTGCCGTCCCGCTGGAAACCGTCGGAAAGGGCGCTGTCGGATACATTCGGAGCCTCACGGTCTCCCCGGAGGAAACGGACATTTCGGAACTCCGGCTGGACGGTAACGTCGCCTTAAACAAACCGGTCACAGTTTCCGGAACGGAGGTCCCCGACAGACTGCTCGCGGAGAACGCCGTCGACGGCAGCGAGGCGAGTCGTCTGTCCTTCGACAGAAGCAGGGACGAGCAGTGGCTGACCGTCGACCTCGGAAAGGTCATGCCGGTCCAGAGGATCGAGATCCAGTTCTACGAACGCGTTCTGTCCTATGACGTTTTCGTTTCCGAGGACGGAAAGGACTACAAAAAGGTCTACGGATTCGACGGGAGCGGGGAAGACGCTGCCGCGACGGAAGGAAAGCCTTATCTCGACGAGATCAGACTCAAAGAGCCGGTCAGCGGGCGGTACGTCAAATACGTTCAGAACAAGCGCTGGTACCATAAGTCGTGGTCGACCTACTACAGCGGCGGCATCATCGAATTCCGCGTCTTCCGGTTCGACAAGAGCGTTTACGAAAACCTTGCTCTGAACGCGAGAGCGAACGCGTCCAAGCGGGGTCCGTCCGATCCGATTCGCAGAAAACTGACGCGCGCCGCGCTGGAACTGGACGACTACCTGAAAACCGAAGGCATTTACGAAGGCAACCTCGCGATTCTGACAGACCGTATCGCCGACCTGACGAACGGCGCTCTGACCGTAGGAAAGCGCGCGGGAGACCTGAACGGAGACGGGCGCGTTTCCGCCGCGGACTTCCGCATGCTCAAGGGAAGCCTGAACGGGCGCCTGAAGCTGTCAGACGAGCAGTCGGCTGCCGCAGACGTCACGGGAGACGGGAAGGCCGGTCCGGAAGACGCGGGCCGGATCCGCGACAGCGCGCTGAAAAAAGATCAGCTGCTGTAAGAACGCATCACAAAAAAGGAAACCGGCATCAGACGATGATCTGACGCCGGTTTTGGCGTGTCTGTTTCCGAATCAGTGGCCGCACTGCCCGTTTTTATGCATCGGGCAATCCTCGCATCCGCAGGAGCATCCGCCGCCTTTTTTCTTTTTCCGGATCTGGAAGACGATGATCAGCACGACGACTGCGAGCAGCGCGCAGGAGATCAGAATGGTCGCGAGATTGCCCTGAAGCCATGTCAGGATCCCGGAGAAG
>CACZRJ010000279.1 GCA_902783535.1 uncultured Ruminococcus sp.
ATGGTGACGATCAGCCGGTTCCGGATGGTTTTCTGTTCCAGATGGAAGGTCTCGGCGATGATCAGACGCGCGCTCCGGAACGCGGTGTCGCCGGAGGTGATCGGGCAGATGATGACGCCCGCGACGGCGAGGATGCCACCCGCGACGCCGAGCACGCCGGTCGAGATCTCGTAGACGACGTTGGACGCGCCGTTCTTCAGCGCCTCGTTCAGCAATTGGGTCGACCCGTAGAAGGACACGCCGGCCGCAGCCCAGACGAGCGCGATCACGGCCTCGCTGATCATCGCGCCGTAGAAGATGCTTCTTCCCTCTTTTTCCGACGTGATGCATTTCGCGATCATCGGCGACTGCGTCGCGTGGAATCCGGAGATGGCCCCGCACGCGACCGTGATGAACATGTACGGCCAGACGGGCGTCCCGTCCGGATGGAGGTTCTGGAAGCTGATCTCCGGGATCGTGTATTTCCCGCCGGAGAACAGGATGCCGCCGATGACCGCCGCGGCCATCAGGATCAGCAGCCCGCCGAAGACGGGATACAGTTTTCCGATCAGTTTGTCGATCGGCAGAAGCGTCGCCAGAACGTAATACGCGAGGATGAGGATCGCCCACAGCGTGCCGTTCATCCGGTCGGAAATGAGCTTGTCGAGCAGTCCGGCCGGGCTTGTGACGAAGACGGTCCCGCACAGGACCAGCAGCAGCACGGCGAAGATGCGCATGAACCATTTCACGCCTTTGCCGAGATAGGTCCCGGACAGCTGCGCGATGGACGCGCCCTCGTGGCGGGAACTGATCATGCCGCTCATATAGTCGTGAACGGCCCCGCCGAGGATGGACCCGAAGACGATCCAGAGGAAGACGACAGGTCCGAACACCGCGCCCATCAGAGCGCCGAAGATCGGTCCGGTTCCCGCGATGTTCAGCAGCTGCACCAGGAACGCCTTCCACTTCTTCATCGGCACGCAGTCCACGCCGTCGTTGATGGCGACGGCGGGCGTTTTCCGGTCGTCGGGTGAGAATATTTTCTCCGTCAGCCTGCCGTATACGAGATATCCGACGATCAGGACGGCAAGCGAAATGAGCAGTGAAACCATGGAATCAAAAACCTTCTTTTCTTTCAGATGACCGGAACGGGCAAACTGCCCGCCTCGGCATTATTTCAATTCAGCCTCCGCGACCCGAACCACGCCGTTCGTGCCGTACGGGTACTGCGTCGCGAACACGCGGAGTTCGTTTCCATTCTGCTCGAACCGCAGTTCTTCCCCGTTGTCCGTATACCGGACGCGCATGACCGAGTTTTCGACGTTGTTGAAGACCTTCCAGTCGCCCGCTTCCAGTCCGTGGATGAACAGAGTCCCTCCGAAAAAGCAGGATGAATCGCGGGAACAAAATATCGCCTAAACACCACTTTCTTTCCTCATTATATCGGAAAAAAGGAAAAATGCAAGTGCGGATGAAAAAGCCTGCCCTCGGTTTTCCCTCGGGCAGGAAATGCTGTTTTGCCTATTCGTCGTCCTTGTCGTCCGCTGCCGCACCCGGGATCACGTCTTCGCTGTTTCTGCGGTGCGTCTTGCCGTCGCTGCCGAGGTAGGTGTTCTCGGCCGTATACGGCTTCAGTTTCCCGTTGTGGATCAGTTCGATGACGACCTTCGCGATCTTCGGGTCGAACTGCGTTCCGGAGCAGCGCTCGAACTCGCCGATGATGGTCTCCAAAGAGAACGGCTCCTTGTAGACGCGCTTGGACGCCATCGCGTCGAAACAGTCCGCGCAGCAGATGATCCGCGCGACGAACGGGATGAACTCCCCTCTCAGGCCTTCCGGATATCCGCTTCCGTCATATTTCTCGTGATGCGATTTCGCGCCTTCGATGATCTGCGGGATCGTGGAAATGCCTTTCAGGATCTTCGCGCCGCGCGTCGTGTGGCTCTTCATCACGGCGAACTCCTCGTCCGTCAGACGGCCGGGCTTGTTCAGGATCCGGTCGGGGATGGCGATCTTGCCGATGTCGTGCAGCAAGGCGATGTAGTAGATGTTGTCCAC
>CACZRJ010000280.1 GCA_902783535.1 uncultured Ruminococcus sp.
ACGGGCTGACAGAAAAAAGGTGCAGCCCGGACGGTAGGGATACCGTACGGGCTGCCGTATGCAAAGATCTGAAGTCTGATCAGTCTTCTTTCTTGGAACCGAAGAAACGGAAGGTGATGGCGGCGAGCAGGCTTCCGACGAATGGTGCGACGATGAAGACCCAGACGTTCTTCAAGGCCTCTCCGCCGACGAAGATGGCCGGCCCGAAGCTGCGCGCGGGATTGACCGAGGTGCCGGTGAAATGGATCCCGATGATATGTACGAGGGTCAGCGTCAGGCCTATGACAATTCCGGCGACGGCTGAATGCTCTTTTTTGGATGTCACGAACAGGATCACGAGCACGAAGATGAACGTGAGCAGGATCTCGATCAGCAGGGACAGCCAGATGTCGCCCTGGAACAGCGCGTTGGTCCCGAGTCCGGATTCTTTCCCGGCGAACAGCATCAGCAGAGCCGCGCCGGCAGTCGAACCGGCAAACTGGGCGATGATGTATCCGGCGAAGTCTTTCAGACTGATTTTTCCGCATGCGAGCATCGCGAGAGAAACGGCGGGATTGATGTGGCATCCGGAGACGTTTCCGATGGAATATGCCATGCCGACGATGACGAGTCCGAACGAAAGCGCCGTCAGAAGGTATCCGCCCAGATCAGCGCAGCCGAGGACGGCCGCAGTGCCGCAGGCGACAAAGACGAGAACGAAGGTACCGATGAATTCTGCGAGGTATTTTTTGAAGGATTCCATGATAATTTCCTTTCATTCTGGTATTGTTTTTCGTTTTTTCTGACCTCAGTATATCCATTGGAGGCGTTGAAGTCAAGAAAGCTTTTGAAAAATCACCATTTCCTGAATGAAAAGGCGCGTATTCTCTCAAAAGAAGGTCTTTTCAGCACCAATTGACTTGAATTCAGCCTGCCTGGCGGATATAATGAAAAAGGTAATATGCGGCGGTGTGCCCTCCGCTCTTCGAAAACGCCTTCTGCCGGAAGGACGTCTGTGAGGTTTTTGCATGAAACATTTGAAATCTCTGAGCTATATGATCGCTCAGCTTGCGGTCGACTTGCTGATTATAACAGGATCCCTTTTTCTCGGCTATATCATTCGTCTGGCCGCGGATGAAAAATCGTCCAGCCTGGCGTCGTATGCGCCGGCGTTTTTCATCGCGATACCGATTCTGCTGGTTTCTTATGTCTTCTTTTTCTTCCTGACCCGCGCATTCAAGATATACTGGCCGTTCGCATCCGTGCGGGATCTCGTGGCCGTATCCATCTGCCCGGTCGGAGCATACCTTGTCGCATTCCTTTTCGGGCTGATCCTTTCGAACCGGCTTCCTTTTTCCGTTTATCTGATGGGACTGATGGCGTCCGCCATTCTGATCGCGCTCTTCCGCGTCATGCTCCGCGTCAGCGGGAAAAAGGGCGCAAAGACCGGCCCGTCGCAGGATACGTCCGGGAACGTCATGATCGTCGGAGCGGGGGAAACCGGCAACTATTTACTTCACGAATTCCGCAACAATCCGGCTTATGCGGAGACCAGCGTCGTCTGTCTTGTCGACGACGATCCGATGAAGCAGGGAAAACGCGTTTACGGGGTCCCTGTTGTCGGGACGGTATCCGACATTCCCGCGGCGGTCGAGAAGTATTCCGTTTCACTGATCGTTTTCGCGATCACGCAATGCTCCGCGTCCAGAAGAGCCGAGATCCTTTCCGAATGCACCAAAACGGGGCGTGAGGTCCGTTCCGTGCCCGCCATGTCGAAACTGATCGACGGAAAGGTTTCCGCAAACACTTTACGGAACGTCAATATCGAAGATCTGCTCGGAAGGGATCCGATCCGCATCAACCGGCAGCAGCTCGGCGATTCCGTGAAAGACAAGGTCGTCATGGTCACGGGCGGAGGCGGTTCCATCGGAAGCGAACTCTGCAGGCAGATCGCGACATTCGCGCCGAAGAAACTCGTGATCGTCGATATCTATGAAAACAACGCCTACGACATTCAGAACGAACTCAAGCGGAATCACCCCGATCTTTCGCTGGACGTCCGTATCGCTTCGGTCCGCGATGTGGATAAAATGGAGCGGCTGTTTGAGGAACTCCGCCCGCAGGTCATCTTCCACGCTGCCGCACACAAGCACGTCCCTCTGATGGAAGACAGTCCTGACGAAGCTGTGAAAAACAATGTTTTCGGTACGCTGAACGTCGTTCGCATGGCGGACCGGTTCCGCGCCGAACGGTTCGTCATGATTTCCACGGACAAGGCCGTCAATCCGACGAACGTCATGGGCGCGACCAAACGCGTGTGCGAGATGATCGTCCAGTCCTACGACGAATATTCGGAAACGGAATTTGTGACGGTCCGGTTCGGAAACGTGCTCGGGTCCAACGGAAGCGTCATACCGCTCTTCAAAAAGCAGATCGAAAACGGCGGGCCGGTGACTGTGACGCATCCGGACATCATTCGGTACTTCATGACCATACCGGAGGCTGTTTCTCTGGTCCTTCAGGCGGCGTCCACGGCGAAAGGCGGCGAAATCTTCGTCCTTGACATGGGCAAGCCTGTCAAGATTCTGGACCTTGCGGAGAACCTGATCCGCCTGTCCGGCTTCACTCCCGGAAAGGACATCGAAATCAAGTTTACGGGTCTCCGTCCCGGGGAAAAGCTGTATGAAGAACTGCTGATGGACGAAGAGGGACTTCAGGCGACGGAGAACGAGTTGATCCATATCGGAAAGCAGATCGAGATCAACTACCAGGAGTTTTACGGAAAACTGTCCGAATTGCGGCACGCCGCGAGCGAGGGCGGAGACGTCGTGAAACTTCTGCACGAAACGGTTCCGACTTTCAAAACGCCGGAAGAAGTCAACGCAGCCGGAATCAAATCAGAATAGAGAAAAGGACCTGATTCTTTTCAGATCGAAGCAGCGCCGTGTCCGAGGGTTTCGGACACGGCCTTTTTCCTACTCACCTGACTGTCCCGGAAAGGTTTCCCATTGAAAGCCTTTGCTTTTTTTGAAAATGTACTTCCATATTTTCTCAATATGTGGTATAATTATACGTTAACAAATGAGGAGGGCGACGGACGGGATGGATCAGTTTGTTCTGCATTCGGAATTCCGGCCGACGGGGGACCAGCCGCAGGCGATCGAGAAGCTTGCGGAAGGCATTCTCCGCGGTGACCGGGATCAGGTGCTGCTCGGCGTTACGGGCTCCGGGAAAACCTTTACCATGGCGAATATCATCGAGAAAGTCAATCGCCCGACGCTTGTACTGGCGCACAACAAGACGCTTGCGGCTCAGCTTTGCGGGGAATTCCGGGAGTTTTTTCCGGAAAACGCCGTGGAGTTTTTCGTGTCGTACTATGACTATTATCAACCGGAAGCCTATGTTCCCGGAAAAGATATTTATATCGAAAAAGACAGTTCCGTCAACGACGAGATCGATAAGCTCAGACATTCCGCGACGTCCGCGCTGCTCGAACGCAGGGACGTGATCGTCGTCTGCTCCGTTTCATGCATCTATTCGCTCGGCGATCCGGAGGAATATCGCAATCATGTGCTTTCTCTCCGGCCCGGAATGAAAATGTCCCGCGAAGATGTGATCAAACGGCTGGTGATGATGCAGTACGCGCGCAGCGATATCGGGTTCGAACGGGACAATTTCCGCGTCCGCGGGGATGTTCTCGACGTGTTTCCCGCCAACTCTAGCACGGACGCCGTCCGAATCGAGTTTTTCGGGGACGAAATCGACCGTCTGTGCAGTCTGAACGTTGTCACGGGAGAGGTCAGCGCGCTGCTCAACTATGTTCCGATCTATCCGGCGTCGCATTACGTGACGAATGCGGACAGGAGGGAAAAGGCCATCAGGGAGATCCTCGAGGAACTGAACGAACGCATCGCTTTTTTCGAAGGCCAGCAGCGGTGGATCGAAGCGCAGCGGATCAAGGAGCGCGTTCTGTTCGACGTGGAGCAGCTGCGGGAAATCGGATTCTGCAGCGGCGTGGAGAATTATTCCCGCGTGCTTGCCGGAAGAGAGCCGGGCAGCCGGCCGTTCACTCTGCTCGACTTCTTTCCGAAGGATTTTCTTCTGTTCGTCGACGAGTCCCACGTAACCGTCCCGCAGGTCCGGGGCATGTCCGGAGGCGATTATTCCAGAAAGAAGAATCTCGTTGATTACGGTTTCCGTCTCCCGTCGGCCTTTGACAACCGGCCGCTGAAATTTGACGAATTCAATGCGCTGAGAGGGCAGACGGTTTACTTCTCGGCCACGCCGAACGACTATGAGAAAAACCTTTCGACGCAGGTCGTGGAACAGATCATCCGGCCGACGGGTCTGCTGGATCCGGAAGTGGTCGTCCGGCCGACGGAAGGGCAGATCGACGATCTTGCCGGCGAGATCCGCATGCGTTCCGCAAAAGGAGAACGCGTTCTGGTGACGACTCTGACGAAAAAAATGGCGGAAGATCTCAGCGAGTACTTCAGCAGAAACGGCATTCGCACGCGGTATATGCATTTCGATATCGATACGATGGAAAGGATCGACATCCTGACCGGACTTCGGGAGGGTGAGTTCGACGTTCTTGTAGGCATCAATCTTCTGCGGGAAGGCCTCGACCTGCCTGAAGTTTCTCTCGTCGCCATCCTGGACGCCGACAAGGAAGGATTTCTGCGCAGCGAAACGTCGCTGATCCAGACCATCGGGAGAGCCGCGAGAAACGCGGAAGGCAAAGTCATCCTTTATGCGGACACGATGACGGATTCCATGAAAAACGCGATTGCGGAAACCAACAGGCGAAGAGAGATCCAGAGCGAATACAACCGGCAGAACGGCATCGTGCCGAAGACCATCCGGAAAGATATCCGCGCTCCGATCTCCATCATCGCGAAAGCGGATCTGCAGGAAAAAGGAAAAATGACGAAAACGCAGCGGAAGAAACTGATCGATTCGCTGACGGAGGAAATGAAGCGCGCGGCGAAGGAACTCGACTTCGAGACGGCCGCGCTGCTGCGCGACCGGATTCGGAGAATCCTGGGAACAGAAACGGAGTAATCTATGGCATCATCGCATTTGACTGTCAAGGGCGCGCGCGTCCACAATCTGAAAAACGTGGATCTGACGATCCCGCGCGACAGCATGGTCGTATTTACCGGCCTTTCCGGATCCGGGAAATCTTCTCTCGCTTTCGACACCATCTATGCCGAGGGTCACCGCAGATTCGTTCAGTCGCTGTCCTCTTACGCCAGAATGTTTCTCGGGCAGCTGGACAAGCCGGACGTCGACGGGATCGACGGACTTTCCCCGGCCATTTCCATCGATCAGAAGACGACGTCGAAAAATCCGCGCTCCACTGTCGGGACTGTCACCGAGATCTATGACTACCTCCGGCTTCTTTATGCGCGCATCGGATTGCCGCACTGCCCGATTTGCGGAGAGGTCATCAAGCAGCAGTCGGTCGATGAGATCGTCGACGCGATCATGTGTTTCCCGGAAGGGACGCGTTTCATGGTCATGGCGCCCGTCGTCAGCGGCAAAAAAGGCATGCATGAAAAGGTTTTCGAAGACGCGAAACGGAGCGGGTACGTTCGCATCCGCGTTGACGGAAGCCTTTACGACCTGTCGGAAAAAATCACGCTTGACAAGAATCAGAAGCACGATATCGACGTCGTTGTAGACAGACTGATCCTGAAAGAGGGCATCCAGTCCAGACTGACGGACAGCGTGGAAAACGCTTCCAAGCTTGCAGACGGGCTGATCAAGGTCGTCACGGTCGAAGAACACCCGGAAGAATTCCTTTTTTCACAGAACTACGCATGCAAGACGCACGGGATCTCCATCGGGGAGCTGGAGCCGAGACTCTTCTCTTTCAACAACCCGGCCGGCGCCTGCGAAGCATGCAACGGGCTCGGAGAGAATTTCGTCCTCGTTCCGGAAAAACTGATCCCGGACCGTTCTTTGTCCCTTTACAACGGCGCGATCATCTGCAACGGTTTCAAAACAGTCGAAGCCGGCAGCTATTATGCGGAGATCATCGATGCCGTCGGGTCTTTGTACGGTTTCGGGATTCACACGCCGCTGGAAAAGTATTCCGACGAGGCGTTCGAGGTTTTGATGTACGGAAACGCGAACAGGAAACGCGCGATCGGAGAGCCTCGCTTTGAAGGCGTCATTCCCATCATAAAGCGGCGCTACGATACGAATTCCTCATTTGAGGTCCGCGAGTATTACGAGACCTTCATGGAGAATGTCCCGTGCCCCGCGTGCAAGGGGAGACGGCTGAAGCCGGAGTCGCTTGCCGTGACGGTGGGAGACGAGGACATCATGTCCTTCTGCGGGCGGTCGGTCGATTCTGCGCTCGAGAAGATCAACTCGCTGAAACTGACGCCGACCGAGGAAACCATCGTCAAGGACATCCGCAAGGAGATCAACGCACGCCTCGGATTTTTGAAGAACGTCGGGCTTGAGTACCTGACGCTCGCCCGTAAGTCGGGTTCTCTGTCGGGCGGTGAGGCACAGCGAATACGTCTCGCCACGCAGATCGGTTCCGCATTGACAGGCGTCCTTTACATTCTCGACGAGCCGAGCATCGGCCTGCATCAAAGGGACAACGGGAAACTGATCAGAACGCTGAAGCAGCTGAGAGACATCGGGAATACGGTCATCGTCGTAGAGCACGACGAGGAAACCATGCGCAGCGCCGACTGGCTGGTCGATGTCGGACCGAGAGCGGGCATTCACGGCGGGGAGATCATCTACAGCGGCCCGCCGGAAGGGATCGCGGAATGTAAGGACTCCCTGACCGGCCAGTATCTGTCCGGAGTTCGCAAGATCGACGTTCCGAAAACGAGAAGAAAAGGGAACGGACGGACTCTGACCGTTGTCGGCGCCCGCGAAAATAACCTGAAAGACCTGACCGTTGACTTTCCGCTCGGGACGTTCATCTGCGTGACCGGAGTTTCTGGCTCGGGCAAGTCTTCGCTCGTCAACCTGATCCTGTATCGCGGGCTCGCGCGGAAGCTCGGCAGGCTTGCCGTCGTTCCGGGAAAGCACGACAGAATTGAGGGAATGGAGTTCATAGACAAGGTCATTCAGATCGACCAGTCACCGATCGGGAGAAATCCCAGGTCCAATCCCGCGACATATACCGGAATGTTTTCCGAGATCCGCGCCGTTTTCGCGGCGACGCCGGAAGCGAAGGCGAGAGGGTACCAGGACGGACGGTTCTCGTTCAACGTCAAAGGCGGCAGGTGCGAGGCATGCCACGGCGACGGAACGAATCTCATCGAGATGCATTTCCTTCCCGACGTTTACGTGACCTGCGACGTCTGCAAAGGCAGAAGATACAACCGCGAAACGCTGGAAGTGAAATATAAGGGAAAATCCATTTACGACGTTCTTGAAATGACTGTCGACGAAGGCGTGGAATTCTTCTCCGTTTACCGTTCCATTTCGAGAAAACTGAAAACGCTTCAGGATGTGGGTCTGGGATATCTCAAGATCGGCCAGCCCTCCAACACGCTTTCCGGAGGGGAAGCGCAGCG
This sequence comes from uncultured Ruminococcus sp., assembly GCA_902783535.1. Taxonomy (GTDB): domain Bacteria; phylum Bacillota; class Clostridia; order Oscillospirales; family CAG-382; genus Coliplasma. The sequence goes on from CACZRJ010000280.1 coordinate 7,533, forward strand.
GATCAAACTGGCGACTGAGCTTTCGCGCGTTTCTACCGGGAACACGCTGTACGTGCTCGACGAGCCGACGACCGGACTTCATTCCTATGACGTGAATCAGCTTCGCTCCGTACTCCAGCGACTGGTGGACGCGGGCAATACCGTTATCGTCATCGAGCACAATCTCGATCTGATCAAAACGGCGGATTACCTGATCGATCTCGGACCGGAAGGCGGAGACGCGGGCGGGGAAGTGATCGCCGTCGGGACGCCGGAAGAGGTGGCGGCCAATCCCGTCAGTTACACAGGCCAGTATTTGAAGGAGGTGCTTCCGAAGTGAGAGACGACCGCTACGCGGAACTGCTCAAAAACGTGGAGAAACCGGGCAGATATGTCGGCGGAGAGCTCCATTCCGACTGGAAAGACCCTTCGGAAGTGGATACCCGCATCTGTTTCTGCTTCCCTGACAGTTATGAAATAGGGATGTCAAACCTCGGGATGCGGATCCTGATCGGGTGCATGAACCGGATGGACGGAGTGTTCTGCGAAAGAAGCTACGCGCCCTGGCCTGACATGGAATCGCAGTTGGTCGAACACAACGTCCCGCTTTACGCACTCGAGTCGGGCGATCCGCTCGGGGATTTCGATATGGTCATGTTCACTTTGCAGTACGAACTCTGCTACACGAATGTTCTGAACATGCTCAAACTGTCCGGCATTCCGATGTATGCATCGGAAAGAGGCTCCGGATATCCGCTGATCGTCGCCGGCGGCCCGTGCTCATACAATCCGGAGCCGCTTGCCGATTTCGTTGATGTTTTCTCCATCGGCGAAGGGGAGGAAGCGCTTCCGGAACTGGTGGAACTGTACCGTCAATGCCGGAAAGAGGGTCTTCCGAAAGAGGAGTTTCTGTACCGTGCGTCCCGGCTGGAAGGCTTTTATGTCCCGTCTCTTTATACGCCGGAATACGGTGAAGACGGGAAGCTTTCCGCGTTCCGTCCGAATCGGGAAGGCGTGCCGGCAAAGGTACGCAAGCGGATCATTGAAGATCTGGACCACGTGTATTTCCCGGAGTCTTCGCCGGTCCCTTATCTGGATGTCGTTCACGACAGGGTGATGCTGGAGGTGTTTCGCGGATGCATCCGCGGATGCAGATTCTGCCAGGCGGGAATGGTTTACCGCCCCTACCGGGACAAGTCGCCGGAAAACCTTGACGCCTGCGCAAGGGCGTCGGTCGCGAATACCGGTTATTCCGAAATCTCCCTGACCTCTTTGAGTATCAGCGATTACCCGCGTCTTCCGGAACTGATTGATAAGCTGCTGTCCTGGACGGAACCGAAGCGGGTCGGGCTTTCGCTCCCTTCTCAGCGGATCGACGCCTTCTACGAGGAGCTGATGACCAAAGTGATGTCCGTCCGTAAAAGCGGGCTGACGTTCGCGCCGGAGGCGGGGACGCAGAGGCTGCGGGACGTCATCAACAAAAATATCACGGAAGAAGAGATCCTTTCCGCCTGCGGAAAAGCGTTCGATGGCGGGAGAAACACTCTGAAGCTGTACTTTATGAACGGACTTCCGACAGAAACGGACGAGGACGTCAAAGGGATCGCGCTGCTTGCGCAGAAGATCGTCGATCTGTTCTACTCCGTCAAAAGGTCCGGCCGGTCCGTCGGCGTCACTGTCAGCGTTTCCTGTTTCGTTCCAAAGCCATTTACGCCGTTTCAGTGGGATGCGCAGGACAGTCTGGAGGAGCTGGAGCGGAAACAGATGCTGCTGAGAGGCGAGATCCGAAGCAGAAAAATCGACTACAAGTACCACGATGCGCGCGTGTCCAGACTCGAAGCGGTCTTTGCAAAAGGCGACCGGAGGCTCGGAGAAGCGCTTGCCGAAGCCGTGAGGCGCGGACAGCGGTTCGACGCATGGGACGAATACTTCGATTATGATCGCTGGATGAAAATTTTCGATGTCTGCGGAATCGACCCGGCCTTCTATGCGAACCGGCAGCTGTCCGAGGACGAGCTCCTTCCATGGGACTTCATCGACATCGGGGTCACAAGACAGTTCCTGCTTCATGAGCGTGAAAAGAGCCGCCGCGGCGAAACAACGCCCGACTGCAGAACGAAATGCTCCGGATGCGGCGCTGTGACGCTTTGCTCCGGGCCGTGCTCGTGTACGGAAGGGAGGAATGCGTGATGTATGTTTTCGCGGAATTCGAAAAGCGCGGGATCCTTCGGTACATTTCTCATCTGGACCTGCAGCGCGCCATGACGCGTCTGCTTCTCCGCACGGACCTTCCGATCGTTTTTTCCGAAGGCTTCAATCCGCATCCCAAGCTGACCTTTGCGCAGCCGTTGTCCATCTTTCAGGAAAGCGTTTGCGAGATCGCCGTTTTCCGAATGGACGGACCGCCGCCAGAAGAAAAAACACTGGAAGCGCTTCGCGCCGCCGCTCCGGAAGGGTTGACGTTCAGAAAGGTCACATATTCCGAACGGAAGCTTCCCGAGTGCAGAGCGGCGAAGTATGAGATTCTGATGTCGTCCGCCCTGACCGCGGACGGCCTGAAAGCGGCCATGGAAGGGCCGATGCCCGTTCTGAAAAAGAGCAAGGCCAAAACCGAAACAGTTGACATTTCTCCGATGATCAAGGAACGCGAATGGAGAGAAACGGAGGACGGCATTCTGCTGACATGCGTGCTTCCGGCCGGCAGCAAAACGCTGAATCCTTCATATATCGGCGCGTTTCTGGAGGGAAAGGCCGCAATCAGATCGATCCTTCGGACGGAGCTGTACTTTTAGGAACTTTTTTTCACCTTCTCTCTGCTTTTTTCGGAAAATGGTTGCCAAAAGGCGTTCGTTTTGATACAATATATACGGAAGAATGCATCCGGTTGCCGGACGGCCGCCGGATCGTGACAAGGGGGATATTATGGAACCGAAGTACAAACGCATTTTGCTGAAGCTGTCCGGAGAAGCTCTTTCCGGACGCGACGGAAATATCCTGGACCATGAGATGCTGCGCAAGGTCAGCGATATGATCAGGCACACGGCGGAACTCGGCGTGCAGGTCGCCGTCGTCATCGGCGCCGGGAACATCTGGCGGGGCGCCCGTCAGGGAGGATTGTCGATCGACCGCGTCCGCGCAGACCACATGGGTATGCTTGCGACGGTCATCAACTGCCTTGCAATGCAGGATTACCTGATTTCCGGAGGGCGGAACGCGCATGTGATGAGCGCGTTTCAGATCCAGCAGGCGTGCGAGCCCTATTCTCAGTATAAAGCCATCGATTATCTGGAGCAGGGCGACGTCGTGCTCCTGGCAGGCGGCGTCGGCTATCCGTTCTTTACGACCGATACCGGCATGGTGCTCCGGGCGATGGAATTGAAATGCGACATCATCCTGTCGGCGAAGAACGTGGACGGCGTGTACGATTCGGACCCGAACAAGAACCCGGACGCAAAGAAATACGACCGTTTGACCTATCAGGACATGCTCGACAGAAATCTGAAGGCCATCGATGTTTCCGCTTCCGCCATCGGACGGGACAACCATATGCCGGCACTGATCTTTGCCCTGTCGGATCCTGAGAATATCCTTCGCGCGGTCAAAGGCGAAAACGTCGGTACATTGATTACGGAATAAAAGAAGCGTGCGGCGCAAGCCGTCATATTTACAGACTTTTATTGGTTGAGAAAGGAAAAAACGGTATGAAATTTGACGTAAAATCTTACGAAGACAGAATGAAAAAAACGGTGGAGATGCTCGAGTCTGAATTTGCAACCATCCGCGTCGGTCGCGCGTCTCCGAAGGTGCTCGACAAGGTGACTGTTCCGTATTACGGCGTGCCGACTTCCATCGACGGCGTTGCAACAATCAAGGTCGCTGATGCGCGCACGCTGCTGATTCAACCGTGGGATACGAGTCTGCTGAAGGAACTCGAGAAAGCCATCGCTGCTTCCGACGTCGGCATCATGCCCCAGAACGACGGCAAGATGCTCCGACTGAATTTCCCGCCTCTGACCGAGGAACGCCGCAAAGAGCACACCAAAAAGACCGCGAAAATGGGCGA
>CACZRJ010000281.1 GCA_902783535.1 uncultured Ruminococcus sp.
AAAAACTTTTATCGTCGAAGCGTTTGGGAAAAACGAGTACAGGAGCTTTGTTGAGATCAATTTTTTGAAGACGCCCGGTTTAAAAGCGATTTTTGAAGGTGATTTAAGTGCCGATGAAATATACAAGCGTATGAGCGCACACTTGCCCGGGACAAGGTTCGCAAAAGGAAGCACGCTTATCTTTCTTGACGAGATCCAAAAATGCTCCGGCGCCCGCACAGCGTTAAAATTTCTTGCCGAAGACGGCAGATACGATGTGATAGCGTCGGGTTCTCTGCTCGGCCTGCACTACGGTCAGGATGCGGATCAGGAAGTTGAGGAAGTCGAATCCATACCGGTCGGGTTTGAACGTCAGGTCGTTATGTATTCGATGGACTTTGAGGAATTCCTTTGGGCATACGGATACGGGCAGGACACAATCGATTATTTGCGTTCCTTTTATGAAAAAAGAGAAAAGGTTCCGGATGACGTAAACGAAAAATTCGAAAGCATCCTGCGCGAGTATATCGTTGTTGGCGGAATGCCGGAAGCAGTTCAGAAATTTGTTGACACCAAGGATTTCAATGAAGTCCAGCTCGTGCAGGAAAAGATCCTCGCGGCATACGACGATGATATTGCAAATCATGCCAAAGGTTCGGAAAAGGTCAAGATCAGAGCCTGCTATGACAGTCTTCCCAGGCAGCTTGCAAGAGAAAACAAGAAATTCAGGTTTTCCGAGGTCGAAAAAAGGGCCAACGATCGGAAATACGGAGACAGCATCACATGGCTGAAGGATTCCAATCTCGTTCACGTCTGCTACAATGTCCATGAACCTTATCTCCCGCTTGCGGGGAACTCCAAAAACGACGAATATAAGCTGTATGTCAACGATTCCGGGCTTTTGCTTGCGAAATACGGCATGCAGACAAAACTTGCCGTGTTGACAAAGAAGATACAGGGCAATGCAAAGGGAGGCATTTACGAAAACGTCATATCGGAGATGCTCATCAAACGCGGTTATAATTTAAATTACTACAAAACACAAAACAGTTCGATGGAGATTGAATTTGTGATTGAAAAAGATGGCGAAGTTGCGCCGGTGGAGGTGAAAGCTGGCAATTCTTCTACCGCATCACTGAACAACTATATCGCCAAATTCCATCCGACGGTCGCTTACAAACTGATCGACGGTAATATAGGAGTATCAGAAAATAAGGTTACATTGCCTCACTACATGGCGATGTTCATCTGACCGTTATTCCCGTAAAAACGTCCGCGAAAAAAACGATCGCAGCCGGCCGGACCGCCGTTACCCGTCTGCGGCAATGCGGGATGACCCGCAGGGAGGCAGGTCTTGACAAAAAAAGCCGAATCAATATAATGAAGGATTGGAGTGGTCGGCAGAAATACCATTCCAACATATTTTGAAAAACCAAGAAAGGAGGTTTGTATGGCATTTTCTCTTTTCGGAAGAAAAGAACCACCGAAACCAAAGACACCGGAGCCGCCTTCCCTGCCCCGCGCGGTCGCATTCGTGGACTACGAGAGCTGGTACGTTTCATTGAAAACGACCTACGCCATCTCTCCGGACATCAGCGGCTGGTTCGCGGAACTGAATCAGCAGTATCAGCTGGTCGAAGTGACGTTTTTCGCTGACTTTTCCAGAAAATGTTACGCGGACGAACTCCGCAGGATCCGTCCGTATACGAACAAGATCATCGACACGCGTTCACCGAACGGCGTCGAAAAAGACTACACGGATTTCATCCTTCTGGACAACCTGTATCAGAAAGCACTTTCGGCAACCGACATCCAGACGTTCATCCTTTTCTCCGGCGACGGCCATTTCGGATCGGCCGTGGCTTTCCTGAAAAACTTCTATCACAAGGAAGTCGTCGTATACGGCATCCGGGACTGCTTCTCGCATCAGCTGCAGGAATCCGCGTCCAGGGTCGTCACCCTGCCGAACGAAACGCAGATCAACAGCGGCCTCAATCAGTCCGTGTTCGAGTATCTCCGCAGATCGGCGGCGCCGACCTACGACGGCGCGCTCCGCTGGATGACCGAACGTCACAAAAACGTCTCCCGCCAGACGCTGGCAAAAGCGCTGGAACTGCTGGAAAAGCGCGGCGTCCTCTCTCAGCACGCGGTCGAAGGGAACAGGCAGAAGCAGCTGTTCGTCAACTGGGACAGCGCCGAGCCGTGGCTTGAAACCACAAAGGAAGAACTCTTCGCAAAGTATCCCGTGCCGGACCTTCATGAAAACCGTCCGCACCAGAACCCGGCCCATTTCGCGCTGAAAAACAGCGAAAACGGAAAAGCGGAAAACCCCGGAAAAACCGAAAAAGGCGCACAGAATCCGACAGCCGGAAACGGCAGCCGGAACGGGAAGCAGGGACAGCAGAAAGAGCCCGCGAACGGAAACGACCGCGCAAAAGCGGAACAGCAAAAACAGGCGCCCGAAAAACAAGGCCCGAAACCCGCCGAGCAGAAACAGCAGACGAATGAGAAGTCCGCGCCGGCCGGCAACGGAAACGGCAACGGAAAAGAAAAAGAGGCCTTAGCCCCCGCCGTCTCCGAAGCGCCGAAGGAACTCGGCAAAAAGAAGAAACGCCGTACGGGCAAGTCTTCCGGCGAACCGAAGCCGCAGGACGAAAAGACCGTTCCTCAGCAAAACGCGGCATCCGCGGAACCCGAGGCCAGGCAGACAAAAACTGAAACCGCGCCGAAGAACGGCGACGGACAGATTCAGGAAAAAGCGTCCTCCGGGCAGCAGAACGGCAAGAAACAGAACCGGACGGAGAAGGCGTCAAAGAAAACGCCGGAAGAGGGCAAACAGAAATCCGGGAATCAGAAAAAGGACGCAGATCCGGTCCCGTCCCCCGCAGCGGAAAACGCGGAAGAAACGGCGCAAAAGAAGCCGTCGACCAGACGGAAAAAGAAAACAGCGTCCGCTTCGTCTCAGCAGGAGCCTCAGGCTGCCGGTCAGAAGAAGGACGAAAGCCTGGACCGGCCTTCCGCGGACGAACATCCTGAACAAACGAAAAAAACGTCCCGTCCGAAGCAGCAGAAGCCTCAGGAAAAAGCTGCAAAGGATCCTTCCGGAGCAAGCAAGAGCGCCGGGCAGGACAAACAGGAGAGCGGATCCGCTCCCGCAGAAAACGCTTCCGGCGAACAGCAGCCGAAAAAGACAAGTTCTTCCCGCAGAAGACGCAAGCCGGCGTCGCAAAAGCCGGAAACCAACGATACGGAAAAGGCCGGGAAGCCTGACGGCAACGAAAGCAACGGCTGACTTCCCTGCAGCATCCGCAAATCCCTTAACCATCATCTGCCGACCACCAAAAGAATCATCACCCGACTCCGGGAACGCAAAACCGTTCCCGCGGCCGGGTGATTCTTTTATGAACACCTGTTCAATATATATCCGCTACAGGACGCGTCCGGACCTTACAGCTGGTTCTGCTCCTTCGGATACGGCATGATGGCGATCTCCAGATTGCCGTTCCGCGTGCGGAGTTCGTCGATGAACGCCTTCCGTGACTGTTTGCTGTTTTTCTTTGTCCCCTATTCTACGGACAGTCCTTAAAAAATCCCTAAAACCGGAAACTTTTTTCCGATTTTTTCATTCCGGTATTTTTTGTGTTCTTTTTCGCGGTTTGCTCCTTTCCGTCCTGAGCCTGTTGTTCTCTATATATTGCACAAAAATTCTTCCTTATTATCTACATATTGTGTTTCCGTTTCCTATTGACCGTCCCGGATGATCGTGATATGATGTATATCATGATAGATGCAATATCAGGCAAAGAAGGGGCAAATTCAATGAGAAATCTCGAAAAAGACGAACTGGAAATGACATCCCGCCGGGAAGCCATGCTGTCCGAAGGGTTCCGGCTGTTCTCCGAAAAAGGGATCGAAGCCGTGTCCATGCAGGAGGTGGCGGCCGCGTGCGGCGTCGGGATCGCGACGCTCTACCGCTACTTCAACACGAAGTTCGCGCTCGTGCTCGCCATCAGCGTGCGTCAGTGGGCGGATTACGAGAAACACGTCCGCGAAATGCGCGAGAAGCGTCGCGCGAACGACATGCCGGCGTCCGAGGAACTGTCCTTCTATCTCGATTTCTATATCGACCTTTACAAGAACCACAAGGACATTCTCCGCTTCAACCAGGACTTCAACAATTTCGTCCGTCACGAGAGAGCGACGCCGGAGCAGCTCAGGCCGTACGTCGAGTCGATCGACATCTTCGCCCGCATGGTCAACGAGGTATACAATAAAGGAAAAGAAGACGGCACGATCCGGACGGATCTGCCGAAAGAGAAAATGTTCGCCTCCACCAGCCACATCATGCTGGCCATCGTCGTCCGGTACGCGCAGGGACTGCTGTTCTCCGGAAGCGAAGTGGACATGAGCGAAGAGGTCCTGATGACCAAGCGCATGATCCTGCGCGAGTTCGTCGTTTCCTGAAAAA
>CACZRJ010000282.1 GCA_902783535.1 uncultured Ruminococcus sp.
AACCTCTTCGTCGCCGAATTCATCGGCGCGCCGAAGATGAACGTTATGCGCACGCAGCTGATCCGCAGCGGCGACGACTTCGAAGTCGTCGTTCACGGCGCGCGCATGAAGGTGGACGAGGACCACGCGGCCCGTCTCCGTGCGCACAACGCGTCGTCCGGAGAGATCCTGCTCGGCGTTCGTCCGGAACACGTGCTTGTTTCCGAGCAGCCCGGCGAAGGAAAGTTCGCGGTCAATCTGGAAGTCAACGAGATGATGGGCAGCGAACTGCACCTGCATGTCACGACGGAGAACGGCGAGCATCTGATCGCGCGCACGCCGACCGTGAACCTGACTGCGGAAGAAAGGGCCGCGCTCGTCTACGGCGCGACGCTGTATTTCACGTTCCCCGGAAAGGTCATGTATTTCTTCGATCCGGAAACGGAGAAGTCCCTCGTCGACTGACGTTTCAACGTTTCAGACAAGCAACCGAAAACGCGCTTCCCGGCGAGGGAAGCGCGTTTTGCTGCGATCAGACAAAAGGTTCTTATCCGATCCGGAGTACGACGCTCGTCTGTCCGTCCACGGTCAGCGTCTTTCCGCTGAGCGAGGCGCTGCCGGCGCCGACGGCCGCTTCCAGACGGATCGAGGCGGAACGGAGACCGGAGGGGAGGACGTTGTCGAGATCGACGGTGACGGACGCGCCTGACGTGTTGTGGCAGACGGAAACCGTTTTCCCTTCGTACGTCGAGAGGAATCCGCCGAACTTGATGCCTTCGAAATACAGGGCGGAATATTCGCCTCGCGCGATCTCCGGATACGCCTTGCGGAGCGAGATCAGTTTCTTGTAATGGCTGTAGAGGCTGTCTTTGGAAGCGATCTGTTCCTTCACCGTTCCGTTCGTCTGCTTCGAGGACTCGTACGTCGTCCCGACCGGATCCTTGACGGTGTCGCCGTCACCCCAGAGCATGGCGAGGCGGCGGTTGGCGTCCGTCATCGCGGAGCCGCGCGTTCCCTTCATGCCGATCTCGTCGCCGTAGTAGATGAAGGGCGAGCCCGGACCGAGCAGAAGGACGTTCGCGGAAACGAGGGCGTAGCCGCTCGCGATGGTGTTGTATCCGGCGGCGCGGTCCATGTCGTGGTTGGAAATGAACGGCGCGTAATGCGCGTTCCCGCCGAGGTCGGAAATTGACTTCAGGTAGTTCTGCATATACGCGGTATAGGTGTTGACGTTGCCCTTCTTCGCGGTGGAGGAGATCATGCCCTCCGCGTCGGCGACGGTGAAGTTGAAGGTCGTCGTGGCCTTCGTATACGGGATCGCGACGGGGTCGCTGTCCCAGACTTCCGCGACGGTATAGATGTCCGGATGTTTTTTCTTCAGCTCTCCGCAGTACCACTCCCAGAACTCGACGTTTTTGGGCTGGTTTCCGTAATAGATGTATTTTGCGGCGTCGAAGCGGAATCCGTCCACGCCCATGTCGAGGTACTTCTCCGCGACGGAAAGCATTTCCTCGCGGACCTTCTGGTTGTCGTAGTTCAGTTCCGGCATGTCGGAAGAGAAGTTGCATTCGTACTGGATGGTCGAGCCGGGCAGGTAGCCGTACTGCGCGCCGTGGATGCCGAGCGTTTCCGCGTCTTCCGGCGTGACGTAGTAATTGTAGTACGGGTCGCTTGCGTCGCCGCTCAGGCGCGCCGTGGAGAATTTGGAGAACCAGATATGGCTCTTTCCGGTATGGTTGATGACGAGGTCCAGGATCAGCTTCACGTTGCGCTGTTTGCACAGGGCGATCAGGTCCTTCAGATCCTCCGCCGTTCCGAAGGACGGGTCGACGTCCTCATAGCTGGTCGCGTCGTATTTGTGATAGCTGGGCGACCGGAAGATCGGCGTCAGCCAGATGCCCTGCACGCCGAGGCTCTTGCCGGAAGACGGGTCGCCGTCGTTCAGGTAGTCCATGCGGTTGATGATCCCGCGCAGGTCGCCGACGCCGTCGCCGTCCGAATCCGAGAAGGAGCCGACGAAGATCTCGTAGAAAACGACGTTGCCGTCGTCCGGGGAAGCGGTGTCAGCGGACGGAAGGTATTTCGCGTCTTTCAGCAGCCATTCGCCGGTCGTCTTGTCCGTGTCCGAACTGCACGAGGCGAGAGAAACTGCGGAAAGCAGGAAGACGATGCACAGAAGAACGGAAAAGGCGGATCTGAATCTTTTCATAACACAAGGCGATTCCTTTCCAAGCGTTCGCCGGATCCGTCCGGCGGTCTGTTTCTGACTGACTTCATCATAACGGATTTTTCATCGTTTGTCAATCGGGATGTGCATGAACCGGAGCCAAAAACCGTTTGCTTTTTTCGCTCCCTTGTGATATGATGTCTTCAGAGTTTGAGGAAAGGAGTATCCGGCATGTTCCATATACTTGTTGTCGACGATGATAAGAATACGCGGCGGTATTTCCAGGCCGTGCTGGAAGCGGAGAACTATACCGTGACGACGGCGGTCAACGGCGTCGAAGCTCTGGAAAAAATGGATTCCGGCCGGTTCGATCTCGCCGTGCTCGACGTAATGATGCCCGGAATGGACGGATACGAATTCGCGAAGGAACTGCGCGAGGCGGGGAACGACATGCCCATCCTGATGGTCTCCGCGAAACAGCTTCCCGAGGACCGCAGGAAAGGATTCCTGTCCGGAACGGACGACTACATCACCAAGCCGGTGGACGAGCAGGAAATGCTGCTCCGGATCCGGGCTTTGCTCCGGCGCGCGAAGATCGCGAGCGAACGGAAGCTGGAGTGCGGAGACGTCGTCCTGGATTACGACGGGATGACCGTTTCGAGAAACGGAGAGACCGTCACGCTGCCGCAGAAGGAATTCCAACTGCTCTATCTGCTTCTGTCCAGCCCCGGGAAGATCTTCACCCGGATCCAGCTGATGGACGAGATCTGGGGCGCCGACAGCGAAACGGGATGGGAGACGGTGACCGTCCATATCGGGCGGCTGCGGAAGCGTTTCGAAGGATGGAATGAATTCGAACTGGAGTCCGTCCGCGGGCTCGGATACAAGGCGGTCAGAAAATGGTAGACAACAGACGTCCTCCGAAACGGAAGCACACGTCTCTGACGTTCTTTTTCGCTTCGACGAGTTTCCTGATCCTGCTCGCGCTTGTTCTGCTCGTCGGAGGCTCGATCGTCGCGCTCGTGCAGACCGGCGTGATGAACGAACTGACGACCGAATTCATGAATCCGGTGCTTTTCGTCGTCCTGATGGCGGTCGCGTGCCTGGTGCTCGGCGCCGGGCTTTCCATTCTCGTCAGCCGGCTGATGATCAGTCCGATGAGCCAGATCCTGAACGTGATGGACGAGCTGTCAAGCGGAAACTTCAAGGCGCGTCTGCATCTGCACGGCCGGATCGCCAAGATCTCGTCCTTCATGGAGTTCGAAGAGGGATTCAACAAGATGGCGGAGGAACTGGAGCATACGGAGATCCTCCGTTCGGACTTTGTCAACAACTTTTCGCACGAGTTCAAGACGCCGATCGTTTCCATTGCCGGATTCGCGCGGCTCCTGAACCGGAAGAATCTTACGGAAGAGCAAAAAGCGGAATACACGTCGATCATCGAAGAGGAGTCGAGAAGGCTGTCCGCGATGGCGACGAACGTCCTGAATCTTTCGAAGATCGAGAGCCTGACCATTCTGACCGACCTGACGGAGTTCAATCTGTCCGAGCAGATCCGCGGGTGCGTGCTTCTTCTGGAGGAAAAGTGGAACGCGAAGAACCTGACGTTCAGCCTGGACATGGACGAGGAGTCCGTCCTGGCGAACGAGGAACTGCTGAAGGAGGTCTGGATCAATCTTCTGGACAACGCCGTGAAATTCGCCTACGAAGGGACGGAGATCGGCGTGGCCGTCGGGGAGATGGGGGATACGCTCCTGATCTCGGTGTCCGACACCGGACCTGTGATCCCGCCGGAAGAGCGCGACCGCATTTTCGCCCGGTTCTATCAGACCGACCGCTCGCACGCCGCCAGCGGCAACGGCATCGGGCTCGCGGTGGTGAAGAAGATCGTCGACCTGCACGGAGGGCAGATCAGCGTTTCGGAAAAAGCCGGCGCGACCGTCTTCACGGTGATGCTTCCGCGCGGGGAGACCGCGACCCCGAAAACGTATTTCCAGAAATCCGGAACAGACGCGGATCACCAGTAAAACCGGAATCGCAAAACAAAGAACAGACCGTTCGCAATGGACGGTCTTCCTTTTTTGCCGCATGAACGTTTTCCGCGCAGTTTCTTTTCAGTTTATTTTTCTCTGCTACAATGCACCGGTAAAAATATTTGATCAAAGAGAGACCGACCGGTCGATCTGTTTTGGAGGATGCATATGAGACCCGTGAAGGTGATCACCGATTCCTGTTCCGACCTGACGCCGGAACTGATGGAAAAGTACAATATCGACTACGCGCAGATGAACACCGTTTTCGAAGGAAAAACGACGCCCGCCGATCTCGCGTGGACGAGAGAGCAGGCGCACGCGTTCTATGACCTCATCCGCGCCGGCAACCGCGTCACGACGACGCAGGTGCCCGTGGAAGAGTTCCAGCGCGTGTTCCGCAAATATCTCGACGAGGGATACGACATCGTTTACGTCGGCTGCTCGTCCAAGCAGTCCGGATCCGTCAATACGGCGGAAGTCCTTTCGCGCAAGCTGCGCGAGGAATACCCCGACGCTTCCGTGTACTCCGTCGATTCCCTGCACGCGTCCACCGGCGAAGGCGTGCTTGCCATCGAGGCTGCGAAAGCCGCCGCCGAGGGGAAGACTGCCGCCGAAGTCGCGTCTTTCGTCAAGGAACGCAGAAAGTATCTGAACCAGTTCGTGACCGTGCACTCGCTGGACGCGCTCAAGCGGGCCGGCCGCGTCAAGGCGTCGTCCGCCTTTTTCGGAAATCTGATGGGCGTCAAGCCGATCCTGATCGCTGACGCCGACGGCGAACAGACGGCCATCAAGAAGGCGAAGGGCCGCGCGGGCTCCTTCCGCGAGATCGTCGCGCTGCTGAAGGATACGATGACGTCTCCCGAAGAGCAGACCGTGTATTTCTCGCACTCCGACTGCAGCGACGAAGAAGTCGAGACGCTGAAGAAAATGGTGCTGGAAGAGACCGGATGCAAGGACGTCTACGTCGGGCTGATCGGTCCGATCATCGGCGCCTCCATCGGTCCGGATGCGGTCGCGCTGTTCGGATTCGGCAGGGAGATCACCTACCGCGTCAGCGAACACTGAGCGGAACCTTTTCAGTAACGACAGGGCGGGACGGAAACGCGAACCCGCCGAAAAATGGAGAAGAAAAAATGGAACAAGAGACACGACTTGACAGCCGGTGCCTGATGAATATGCTTTCCGGAGCCATCCGGACGCTCGCGGCGCACGAGGACGAGGTCAACGACCTGAACGTCTTTCCGATCCCGGACGGGGACACAGGAAGCAACATGCTCCTGACCATCCGGGGCGCGGAAAGGGTCTCGTGGAAGGACGACGAGCCGGTCGGCGACGTCGCCGACCGCGTATCCCGCGAGATGCTCCTCGCGGCCAGGGGAAATTCCGGCGTCATTCTTTCCCAGTTCGCCGACGGCATCGCCGCCGGTCTGAAAGGACTGAAGGAAGCGGACGGGAGAGCGTTCGCATCGGCCGTGAAAACCGGCGTCGAACATGCGTACGCCGCCGTGATGGTGCCGACGGAGGGAACCGTTCTGACCGTTATCCGCGAAGCGGCCGACTACGCTTCGGCGTTCGGAGAGCACGGACTCGATGCTTTCGGAAGCGCTTTTGTGGAGCAGGCGAGAAAGACGCTCGCGAAAACGCCGGAACTGCTTGCCGTTCTGAAGAAGGCGGGCGTCGTCGATTCTGGCGGAGCAGGGCTACTGTATATCGCGGAAGGGATGGCCGCGGCGTATCGCGGACTGGATCTTCCGGAGACCGGCAGCCTTCCGGACCCCGAGGAGACCCTGAGATCCCAGAGCGCGTCTTCTTTGGACTTCGACCGGTTCACATCCGACAGCGTTCTGGAATTCGGCTACTGCACCGAACTTCTGGTGCGGCTGCAGAACGCGAAAACCGATCCGGACAACTTCGATGTCGGCGTCATCCGCAATTTCCTTCAGACGGTCGGCGATTCGATCGTCTGCTTCCAGACCGGAAGCATCGTGAAGATCCACGTGCATACGATGACGCCTTACAAGGTGCTGGAATTCTGCCAGAAATACGGCGAATACCTGACGGTCAAGATCGAGAACATGACTTTGCAGCACAACAGCCTCTCGCCGGAGAGCCACGCGGCGTCTTCCGGCGAAAAGCAGAAGTACGCGGTCGTCGCGGTCGCCTCCGGACAGGGGATCCAGCAGACCTTCCGCGAAATGGGCGTGACCGAGATCGTGAGCGGCGGCCAGAGCATGAACCCGTCCGCGGACGACTTCCTTGAAGCGTTCAGAAGAGTGAACGCGGAAACGGTTTTCGTTCTTCCGAACAACGGAAACATCCTGCTGACCGCGCGTCAGGCGGGAAAACTGTATCCCGCGTCCGACGTGCGCGTCATTGAGACCAGGAACATCGGCGAATGCTACGCCGTCCTTTCCATGCTGAATCTCGACGCCGGAGACGCCGACGAGATCGAACGCGAAATGAACGAAGCGAAGGAAGGCGTCGTCACGGCCAGCGTTTCCAGATGCTGCAGGAACACGGAAAAAGACGGATTCCTGCTCCGCGACGGCCAGTACATCGGCTTCGTCGGGGACGAAGTCCTTTCCGCCGACAACGACCGTATGGATACCGCCTGCATGCTGACGGACAAGCTCGATCTCAACGATCACGAGATCGTGATCCTGATCCGGGGTCTGGATTCCGAGGAGCGGGAGGCGGAAGAGATCGCGGAGCACATCCGGAAGTCCTCCGGCAACTGCGAGGTCTACGTTCAGTACGGCGGCCAGGACATCTACAGCTATATTCTCGTCGCTGAATAGGGGGCGGTTTCATGAACGTTGCGATCTGGATCATTTCCGCGGTCTGCGCATACCTTCTGGGCGCGCTGAACCCGGCCATCATCCTGTCGAACGCCGTCTATCGGAAGGACATCCGGACGTGCGGAAGCGGGAATCCCGGATTTACGAATTTCAAGCGGTGCTTCGGAAACAGGTACGCGTGGCACGTGTTCGTTCTGGACCTGCTGAAGGCGGTCCTTCCGTGCGTCGGGTTCGGCATCTGGTTTTCCTTCCTCGGCTTCAGCTACGTGCTCGGCGTCATATATACGGGGCTGTTCGCCTTCATCGGGCATACGTTCCCGGTGTATTATAAATTCCGCGGTGGAAAAGGCTTCCTCGTCTGCCTTGCGATCCTGTGGGCCGCGGACTGGAGAAGCGCGCTCGTCGCGACCGGCGTGCTCGCGCTGCTGATCTTCACCGTGAAGATCATGTCCGTGTCCACGCTCGCCAGCCTGACCGCCGGAGCGGTCGCGCTCTTTCTGTTCACTAAGGACATCCCGGCCGGGATCATCTTTTCGGCATGCGTCCTGTTCGTGATCATCCGCCACAAAGACAACATCGTTCGGCTGTTCCGCGGGGAAGAGCCGAAGTTCTCGTTCAAAAGTTCCAAGGAGAAGTCTGAATGACCCAAACGAATGAAACGGTTTTCCGCGCAGGGATCGACATCGGTTCCACGACGGTCAAACTTGTTTTGCTGGACGACCTCGATCAGGTCGTATACGGAGAATACAGACGTCATCACGCGCATACCCAGGAGACTCTGGCGCAGCTGCTGGAAGACGCTTCCGAAAAGTTCGGCATACCCGATCTGAAGGTCCGGATCTCCATTACCGGTTCTGGATCCATCGGGCTTTCCAAAGCGCTCGGGATCCCGTTCGTTCAGGAGGTCGTCGCAGTCGCGGACGCGCTCGGCAAGTTCTATCCCCAGACCGACGTCGCCATCGAACTCGGCGGGGAGGACGCCAAGATCATCTACTTCAAGGACGGGCTGGACGAGCGCATGAACGGCGTTTGCGCCGGCGGGACCGGCTCTTTCATCGACCAGATGGCGGCCCTTCTGCAGACGGACGCCGGCGGCCTGAACGAGGCGGCGAAAACATATACCGAACTGTATACGATCGCGGCGAGATGCGGCGTTTTCGCGAAAACGGACATCCAGCCGCTCATCAACGAAGGCGCGTCCGTGTCCAACCTTGCCGCGTCCATCTTTCAGTCTGTCGTCAATCAGACGATCTCCGGTCTGGCCTGCGGCAAGCCCATTCGCGGATGCGTGGCGTTCCTCGGAGGACCGCTGCATTATCTGTCCGAACTCAAGCAGGCCTTCATCCGCACGCTTCATCTGACGCCGGAAACCTACGTCGATCCGGAAAACTCCCATCTGTTCGCCGCGATCGGCGCCGCCATGCAGGACGGAAACGCGCTCTGCGCCGCGTCCGGTCTGGCGGCCATGCTGAGGAAGGGCGTCAAGATGGAACTGGAGATCAAACGCCTGGAGCCGCTCTTTGAAAGCAGGGCGGACTACGAGGCGTTTTCGGCGCGCCACGCGCAGGCGAAGGTGAAGCGCGGGGACCTCTCTTCCTATGTCGGCATGTGTTTTCTCGGCATCGACGCGGGGTCCACGACGACGAAACTCGCTCTGATCGGAGAGTCGGGCGAGCTCCTGTATTCGACTTACGCGAACAATAAGGGAAATCCGGTCGAGACCGCGCGGGCCGCGCTCGCGGAGATCCGTTCCGCGATGCCGGAGACCGCTGTGCTCGCCTATTCCTGCTCCACAGGATACGGCGAAGCGCTGCTGAAGGCGGCGTTCCGGCTGGACGGCGGGGAAGTCGAAACGGTCGCGCACGCGGCCGCGGCGTCCTTCTTCGACCCTGACACGGACTGCGTGCTGGACATCGGCGGTCAGGACATGAAATGCATCCGGCTGAAGGATCATATGGTCGACACCGTCATGCTGAACGAGGCATGCTCCTCCGGCTGCGGCTCGTTCCTCGAAAACTTCGCGACGTCGCTCGGCTACACGGCGGAGGGATTCGCTTCGGAGGCGCTGTTCGCGCCGGACCCCGTGGACCTCGGCACCAGGTGCACCGTTTTCATGAACTCGAACGTCAAGCAGGCGCAAAAGGAAGGCGCGACGGTCGCGGACATCTCCGCGGGTCTCGCGTATTCCGTCATCAAGAACGCGCTGTTCAAGGTCATCAAGCTCGCCGACGCGAAGGAACTCGGAAACAGGATCGTCGTGCAGGGCGGGACATTCTACAACCCTGCCGTACTCAGGGCGTTTGAAAAGATCTCGGGCGTCGAGGCGGTCTGTCCCGACATCGCCGGAATCATGGGCGCGTTCGGCGCGGCGCTGATCGCGAAGGAGCGCTTCTCCGAAGTGCCCGGCACCGTCAGCTCCATGCTGTCGTTCGACGACATTTCTGCGCTGACATACACGTCGAAGGCCGTGCGATGCGGCGGATGCGAAAACAACTGCATGCTGACGGTCAATACGTTTTCCGGCGGAGGAAGGTTCGTCAGCGGGAACAGGTGCGAGAAAAAGGTCTCTTCCGGACAGTCCGGCAGAAAAGGGGAGAATCTGTTCGAATACAAGAGAAAAAGGATCTTCGACTACGAACCGCTGGCTGAATCGGAAGCGAAACGCGGCGTGATCGGTCTGCCGCGCGTTCTGAACATGTATGAAAACTACCCTTACTGGGCGACCTTCTTCCGGGAACTCGGCTTCCGCACAGTCCTTTCTCCGTTCAGTTCCAGAAGCATTTACGAGATGGGGATGGATTCCATTCCTTCCGAATCCGAATGCTATCCCGCGAAACTGGCGCACGGCCATGTGCAGTGGCTGTACGAACACGGGATCCGGACGGTGTTCCATCCGTGCGTTTTCTACGAATACCAGGAGACGAAGGACGCGGACAACCACTACAACTGCCCGATGGTCGTTTCGTATCCGGAAAATCTGAAAAACAATGTGGAAGCCATTACATCCGGGGAAGTGGAGTATATCCGCCCGTTCATCGCATTCACGAATGAAAAAACCGCCGAGAAGCGCATGGTGGACGTCTGCGCCGAACGTTGGGGGATCCCCGCCGGAGAAACGAGGAACGCCTGCCGGAAAGCGTGGGCGGAGATGCGGAAGGCGAAAGACGACATCCGCGCGGAGGGAAAACGCGTTCTTGACAGGATGGCGTCCGAAGGAAGAAAAGGCATCGTGCTCGCGGGCCGTCCGTATCATATCGATCCGGAGATCAATCACGGCATTCCCGAGCTCGTCGCGTCCTACGGACTGGATGTCTTTACGGAAGACAGCCTTCCGTTTGAAGGAGATCCGTCCAGACCTCTGCGCGTCGTCGACCAGTGGGTGTTCCACTCCCGTCTCTACCGCGCTGCCGAATACGTCTGCGGGCGGAACGACCTCGAACTGGTCCAGCTGTTTTCCTTCGGGTGCGGCCTGGACGCCGTTACGACAGATCAGGTCCAGGAGATTCTGGCAAAGGCGGGGAAACTGTATACCGTACTGAAAATCGACGAGGTCAACAATCTCGGCGCGGCAAGGATCCGCATCCGCAGCCTGCTCGCCGCCATCCGCATGCGCGAAAAACAGGGGATCACGACGACGGAGGCGGATTTCAGATACAGCAGGACCGGGTTTACAAAAGAGATGTTCGACGAGGGATATACGATCCTCGCTCCGCAGATGAGCCCGATCCACCTGGATCTGCTGACGCCGATCTTTGCCAAGTACGGATATCACGTCGAAATGCTTGGCAACGCCACCCGGAAAGCCGTCGACATCGGACTGAAGTACGTGAACAACGACGCGTGCTATCCCTCCATTATCATGACCGGCATGTTCATGGAAGCCGTCCTTTCTGGTAAATACGATTTGAACCGTCTTGCGCTGCTGATGACGCAGACCGGAGGCTGCTGCCGTGCGAGCAATTATGTCGGCTTCATCCGCCGGGCGCTGGATAAAGCGGGGCTGTCGCATATTCCCGTGATCTCTCTGAACGCGAACAGCATGGAAACGAACGAGGGATTCCATATCACGCTTCCGATGTGGTACGAGGGTCTCCGCGCGCTTGCGGTCGGCGATCTGATGATGCGCTGTCTTTACAGGACGCGCCCTTACGAACGCGTGCCCGGCTCAGCCGATGCGCTGAAAGACAAGTGGCAGAAGAGGTGCCTGAAGCATTTCGGCGAGAAACGTCCGAAAGAGAGCTACAGGGCGCTGTGCCAAGGCATCGTGAAAGATTTCGACCAGCTTCCTCTTTATGAGAACCTCCGAAAGCCGAGAGTCGGTGTCGTCGGAGAGATCCTCGTCAAGTTCATGCCGCTCGCAAACAACTATCTCGTCAACCTTCTGGAAAAGGAAGGCGCGGAAGCCGTCGTTCCGGACTTTCTCGACTTTCTCGCCATGTTCGTCTACAATCTCGGATACAAGCACAAATATCTCGGAAAGCCCTGGTACGAGGGCATGCTTGCGAAAATCGGCGTGCCTGCTTTGGAACGAATTCGAAAACCGGTGACCGACGCGCTGAGATACAGCAAAAGGTTCTCCGTCCCCGAACGGATCGACAGGATCGCAGAGCCGACGAAACCGTTCCTGTCTGTCGGCAATCAGTATGGGGAAGGATGGTTCCTTTGCGGCGAAATGGTCGAGCTTCTGACGGAAGGCGTCAACAATATCGTGTGTATACAACCGTTTGCCTGCCTTCCGAATCATGTGGTCGGGAAGGGCGTGATCAAAACGTTGAAAGCGGCTTTCCCGGAAGCAAATATCGCAGCCGTGGATTATGACCCGGGCGCGAGCGAGGTCAACCAGCTGAACAGGATCAAACTGATGCTTGCCGCCGCAAAAAAGGCTTCTTCCGCAGCGGAAGCATTTTGAATTCGCTTTCTGAATTGAGGCGCGGCCTGAAAACCGCGCCCATTTTCTTTGAAAAAAGGATTGACAACCGCTGTGATTCATGTTATACTCCCACTTGCGTCGTGAAGCAACGCAAATGAAATCGTTGGACAAGGGCTTGTAGCTCAGTTGGGAGAGCGCCGCGTTCGCAACGCGGAGGTCAAGGGTTCGAATCCCTCCAGGTCCACCATTGCCGCCCGAGTTATCACGGGCGGCAAATCTTTATTTTTTCAGCGAATAAACAATCCCGACAAACCGGGCGATTTACGGCTTTACAGATGCAAAATTCAGCAGTTTCAAGAATGTCCTTGAATAATCAGCGGCAATGTGTTATGTTTCGTTTGCGGAACGATTGTCAGTCCACGTATGCGGTTTTTGCATTCGCCGCTGTTCAGCCATGATGAACATTGCAAAAAAAGGAGGATGGCCAATGGCAATTCCGAAGAAAAATCAGATCATATCGATCGTTCTCAAGGCATTGGTCGTCATATCGGCCTGCGCCGGCATTTTTCTCAGCGCTCTTGCTGCCAAAGAAACATTTATGGGCGGCAGCAGGGTGTTTATGTATTTTACGATCCAGTCGAACATCGTTTCCGCGCTCATTGCGTTGATCGGCGCATTTCTGCTGCTTGGAAAACGCAATATCGGCAATGCCTGGTATGTGATCAAATTCATAGGAACCGTCTCCATCACGCTCACGGGCGTCGTCTTCACGTTCGTACTGGCTCCGACGTTGGGAAAGTATGCCTGGAACGTGCAGAACGTCCTGACGCACGTGGTCGTTCCGGTGGCCTCGATCGCCGATTATTTCATCACGGCCGTTTACGGATCCGTCAGAAAAAGGCATATTTTTCTCGTTGTTCTGCCTCCGCTGGCCTATGCGGTCTATGCCGGCATAGGGTATGCCGCCGGGTGGGAATTCTCCAACGGGATCCATTATCCGTATTTTTTCCTGAACTGGGGAAGTCCCGCGGGGGCTTTCGGTTTTACGGATGAACTCCCGTATATGGGCTGCGTCTGGTGGATCCTCGCGCTGTTCGCCTTCCTGCTGGTCATCGGTCTGATCTATCTGCTGATCGTCGACGGCTTGAAGAATCTTTTGAAATCGCGGACTGGGAACGAAATCGGAAGAAAAAACAATTGACAATCTGAAGCGGATGGATTATAATCCTCAAGAAACGAGGTTCGAAAAATGTCATCGAAAAAGAAAAAAGCACCGGTAAAAAAACAGCCGGTTTCACCGGCTGTCATCATCGCGATCCTGGTCGCGATCCTGGCTGCGGCCGGAGTCATCGTCGGATGTATTTTCCTGTTCAGGAATTCTTCCGCGCCTTCTTCGCCGGTTTCGCCCGCTCCTGAAAGTTCTTCCGAGTCGTCCGTTCCTGCGCAGGTCTCGTATGAAGAAACGTCCTACGATGTCAAGGACGGCAACCGTTATGTACAGATCGAAATGGAGGACGGAGGGAAAATCGTTCTGGAGCTTTATCCGGACATCGCTCCCGTCACCGTCGAGAATTTCGTCGGTCTCGCGTCAAAAGGCTTCTATGACGGACTGATTTTCCACCGCGTCATTTCCGGATTCGTGATCCAGGGCGGCGATCCTGAGGGAACCGGATTCGGCGGGTCGGATACAAGGATCAAGGGCGAATTTTCTGCAAACGGATTTGAGAACAATCTTTCTCACGAGAGAGGCGTGATCTCGATGGCGAGAGAAGGAAGGGACATGGATTCCGCGAGCAGCCAGTTCTTTATCGTGCACCGTGACAGACCTGATCTGGACGGTCAGTATGCCGCGTTCGGAAGAGTCGTTTCCGGCATAGACGTCGTGGATCATATCGCTTCCGTCCTGACCGATTCGAATGACAAGCCGCTGACGAACCAGGTCATGAAGAAAGTGACCGTTTTGAAATAACCGAAACCGGAGGCAATGCGAATGAAACATGCTGAAATCGTTATGAAAGACGGCGGACGGATGCTCCTTGAACTGTATGACGATCTGGCGCCGATCACCGTTCAAAACTTTATCGACCTCGCTGAAAAGCATTTTTATGACGGACTGATCTTCCACCGCGTGATTTCCGGATTCATGATCCAGGGCGGCGATCCGACCGGAACAGGTATGGGCGGCCCGGGATATACGATCCGCGGCGAATTCAAGCAGAACGGTTTTGACAACCCGACTTCTCATACGCGCGGCGTGATCTCCATGGCAAGAACCAGCAATCCCAATTCGGCGGGCAGTCAGTTCTTTATCATGCACAATGCGGGTCGGTATCTTGACGGTCAGTATGCCGCGTTCGGGAAGGTCACGGAGGGACTTGAGGTCGTCGACCGGATCGCTTCCGTGAAGACGGATCCCACAGACAGACCCTACGAAGATCAGGTCATCGAAACAATACATATCCTGCAGGAAGACTGATTCCTGCGCATCCGCTCTTAGCCCAGTTGGATAGAGCGTCAGACTCCGATTCTGAAGGCCGCGGGTTCGAGTCCCGCAGAGCGGGCCAGGAGAACCGTGATTTGCCCGTCAAATCACGGTTCTTTTTCTAGAAGATTCATTGTGAGGTACCCGGCATGAGCTATCGTGTGATCGACAAGAATACGTAGTACCGGAAGGGCGTTTGCCGGCACTTTTCCGAGGACTGCAAGTGCTCGACGTCCATGACGGCGCGGATCGATGTCACTGCGCTTGTGCGTTATTCCAAAGA
>CACZRJ010000283.1 GCA_902783535.1 uncultured Ruminococcus sp.
GGAACGTTGAAGTAGATGGCGCTGATCTCGGCCGTTCCGCCCTGGCGGCTTTCCGGACGGATCTTGAACTTCATGTGCTTTCCGCCGGACAGCGGGACCAGTTCCGCGAGCGTCACGTGCCGCATCATCAGCACCGGCTGCGGGTTCATCAGTCCGAACGGCTCCAGCGTCTGCATCTCCTCGATCCCCTCCATCGTGATGTCCGGGAAATCGACGAGGCATTCGACCTCGAGCGGCAGCTGGGAATCGCTTCTCGTCAGGTACTGGGAGGCGTATTCGTTGATCCGCTTCCGGAATTCCGGCAGTTTCTCCCGTTCGATGGACAGGCCGGCGGCCAGTTCGTGTCCGCCGTATTCGATCAGCAGGTCGCCGCAGGACGCGAGCGCGTCCATCAGCGAGAAGCCCTTGATGCTCCGTCCGGATCCTTTCGCGACGTTGCCGTCGAAGGAGAACAGGATGCAGGGGGCGGAGAACTTCTCCGCGATCTTGGAAGCGACGACTCCGATGACGCCCTGATGCCATCCGTCGGAGGCGAGGACGAAGAAGCAGTCGTCGTTGCATTCGGTCCGGATCTGGGCGATCGCCTGCTCGTAGATCTTCTGCTCGGTCTCCTGCCGCTGCTTGTTGATCTCGCACAGCTCGTAGGCGATCTGGTCCGCCACGGTCTCGTCATTCGTCGCGAGCAGTTCCACGGCGCGGGAGGCGGACGCGATGCGTCCGGCCGCGTTGATCCGCGGCGCGAGCACGTATCCGATCGTCGAGGAGGTCACCTTCTTCACCTGGTGTCCGTGCTTGATGATGCCGGCGTGGCGCATGAGCGCGAGAATGCCGGGAGAGCGGACGTTCTCCAGCTTCTGGAGGCCCATCGCGGCGATACGGCGGTTCTCGTCGATGATCGGCATGACGTCGGCGATCGTTCCGATGGCGACGATGTCCGAATACCGTTCGCAGACGCGCTCCGTATTGCCGTCGACGGCGCAGAGCAGCTTGAAGACGACGCCGACTCCGGCGAGGTTCTTGAAGGGATAGTCGCAGTCGTCCCGTCTCGGGTTGACGACGGCGACGGCGTCCGGGAGCTCGTCCCGGCAGCTGTGATGGTCGGTGATGACCATGTCGATGCCGTTCTCCTTCGCGAATTTCGCTTCCTCGATCGCCGTGATACCCGTATCGACCGTAATGATCAGGCCGACCTGTCCGACCATTTTCTGGATGACCGGAAGGCTGAGGCCGTATCCTTCGGAGATGCGGTCGGGGATGAAGTACTGGCAGCGGACGCCGTGCTCCGTCAGATAGGTGTAGAGCATCATGGTCGACGTCACGCCGTCTACGTCGTAGTCGCCGTAGATGCAGACGTTTTCCTTCTTCTCGATCGCCTGTTTGACGCGCGCGCACGCCTTGTCCATGTCCTTCAGCAGGAAGGGGTCGTGCAGGGGAATGCTTTCCTTGTTCAGGAATTCTTTGACTTTATCGGCGGAATCCAGTCCGCGGTTGGCGAGCAGCTTGGCTGTCAGCGGGAACACCTTCAGCTCTTTCTGCAGCTTTTCGCAGACCTCGTGATCGGGTTCGGAGAGAACCCATTGTCTTTCACTCACGTTAATTCCAGCCTCCTTTCTTTAAAATACGAACAGTTGGTTTCCGGAGACGCGCATCATGCGCCGGAAACGGTGACGGTCACCGGATAGGGACCGCCGTAGACCGCGATCGCGCTGTCGCCCGTCTGGACGACCGCGTTCCCGGTGTACAGTCCGGAAGAGGACTGGAGCTCCAGGGAATAATAGTCGACGGTCGCGGTGATCTTCGATCTGTCGTAGCCCTTGACCGCGTCCGGGGAACCGAGGATGGACACGGTGAGTGGAGAGCCGACGGAAACGGTGACGTGATGCGGCATATTGACGACGGTGATGCGAGACGCCGGGATCTCGACGGTCGCCATCCGCGTGGTCGGAACGTGCATCGTCAGCGTGACAGGCGTGTCCGGGTCGGCCGCCGTCACGCGGGGGTCGACGCCCGCGCCGTCGAGCAGCTGCGTTTTGTCGTAGCTCTGCTCCAGCGTGCCTTCGACCGACGTCTCGTCGACCGCGACGGGCAGGGATTCCAGCGCGTTCAGGACCGAGACCGGCCCGTTCAGGGCGACGGAGTCCGTGCTGAAGAAATACTGGATGTCCGCCGGCGTCAGCGTGCCGCCCGTCAGCGTCAGCTTCAGCGGAACGACTTTGGGCATGTACATGACGTAATTGACGGAGACCGTCTGGGTCTCCATGGTCACGTAGGGGCTGGTGATCTGCGCCTTCGTGCTCGCGTCGCGGAGCGTCAGCAGTCCGCTGCCGGTCGTCTCCGCGCCTTCGACCGTTCCGAGATCCAGAAGCGTGTAGGCTTCGGCGTTCCGGAGCAGGGTCTCGGGTCCGTAGACGCTGACCGTGGCGAAGGACGGATAGGTCTCCCCGATCGTGTACGGGGAATTGAAGACCTGCTCGACCGTCACGGGGATCCGTTTGGTCGTGAAGGTGTCGACGTAGATGGTGACGTTTTCGGTGGAGAGCGCGGTCACGTTCAGGGCCGGGGGCTCCGCGACCTGGATCGGAAGCGTGTTGTAGCCTGCCATGGCGACTTTGGAGATGTCGATGTAGGCGCGGAAATCGGAAGAAGTCACGCGGTTCAGTTCGGAACGCGTGCCCGACGCCGTGACGTCGATGGACAGATTGAATTCGGTTTCCGCGACGGTGAATCCGCTCGCGTTCGTTCCGGTGATCTCGACGGGGATCCCGGAGAAGGTCTCCGTCACCGCCTCCGAGTCGTAGCCCATCGCGTAGATCCAGAGCAGGAACGCGCCGAACAGCGACCCGATGAACAGGATGATCTTGAAGGCTCTGGTCTCGGTGAATCTTTTCTTTTCTTCCGTCCGGGCGGCGTTTCCGTTCATTTCTGTCCCCCCTTTTTCGTGAAGGTGCTGCGGACGCGCCCGACGACGTTCTTCGGTCTGGAAGTGTCCGTCAGCAGCTGCTGATACAGATATGACTCGAGGGTGGTCTTGTTGAAGTTCCGCTGGAGCTCGCCCTCGACCGCGACCGAAATGACCCCGGTCTCCTCGGAAACGATCAGGACGACCGCGTCGCTGTCCTCGCTCATGCCGATACCCGCGCGGTGGCGGGTGCCGAGGTCCTTGATGATCTCGGTGCTGTTGGAGAGCGGGAGATAGCATCCGGCGGAATGGATCCGTCCGTCGGCGATCACGACCGCGCCGTCGTGCAGCGGGGCCTTGACGAAGAAGATGTTTTCAAGCAGATAGGACGAGACGTCGGCGTTGATGACCGTCCCGGTCTTCGTGACGTCTCCGAGCTTCGTGTTCCGTTCGAACACGATCAGCGCGCCGGTCTTGCTCTCGGACAGACGCGAAGCCGCGATCGCGACCTCGTTGATGACCTGCCGCATGGAGCTGTCCTCCGTCCGGCTCTCCAGACGTCCGCGCAGTTCGCGCAGGCTGGTGGTCGTTCCGACTTTCTCGAGGAAGGAACGAAGTTCCGGCTGGAACAGGATGATCATGGACAGAATGCCGACGGAGAACAGGTTGGACAGGATGAAGTTCAGACCCTTCATGCCGGCGACCTGGCTGATCAGAAGGATGACGATCAGCAGGAGGATGCCCATCAGCAGTTTTCCCGCCCTGCGCTTGCGCATGAACTGGAAAATGTAGTAGAAGATGAGCGCGACGATCAGAATATCC
>CACZRJ010000284.1 GCA_902783535.1 uncultured Ruminococcus sp.
AAATGCGTATTGTTTCCTCCCTATGCAAATATTCCTTTCTTTGCATTTTGTTACTTTTTTATAAAGTAGGCTTGTATTTCACCTGAAGTTGAGTATATTATTTATACCGTTTTTGTACATGGCAAAGGTTTTTGTCATCACAAGGCGGGAATAAGTTTGTTACTGAATCAGGAGAAAACGGACATGGTCGAAGTGGACAGGAATCTCTGGCAGACGCAACACCGCGTTGACGCCGGAATGCTTTGTATTTCGACGACGGGTTCTCTTCCTCCTAAACACAGCTCAGCGGCTTTTTTCAGGTCTTTCTGAACTCAGCTGCTGTTTTTGTTTTATGCCTCGTTGTGGGAACACAATTCCCGCGACGGGGCTACGGCATCCCCGGATTCCGGATCTAACACATGGCATTTATCGAAAAACAAGCTGACCGTCACTGGGGATTTGCCTATCTTCGTCCGCGGACGGAAAAAAAGATGGCGGACGTCCTTGCCGGACGGGATGTTCCGGTGTTTCTGCCGCTCGTCAATAAAGCCAGGCTGCATCACGGCTCAAAAGTCGTGACCCCGATCCCCATGATTCCCGGCTACATTTTTCTGGCCGCCGGAGATCAGGAACGCAACGAACTGAAACGTTCGGAAAAGAATTTTGTTCATATCGAACTCATCAGGACTCGTGCTGAAGAAGAACAGCTTATCAGAGAGCTGAACGCTCTGCATCAGTTCGAGATTCTCGCGCAAACACAGGAAGTCTACGTCAATCCGGGTATTCAACGCGGTGACAAAGTGGTCGTAACACAAGGCCCGCTGAAGGGGCTCGAAACGGAAGTGATCCGCCGCGACGATGCACGGAATGCGATCATCGTCAATGTCACGATCCTCGAAAAGACGGTTGAGTATCCTGTCTCCGCGGATGAACTGAAAAGAATCACAAGCTGAGTACTTTTTTTCTGAATCATCCATCGCAATCCTTTTTTTGCGCACGACATCTTTGCACTTTTTCTTTGTTTTGAATTTGCTGAAGGTTTTCTTATGAATCGTATCATCGTCACCGGCGGAGCCGGATTCATCGGGTCGGCAGTGGCCCGGCACATCATCAACGACACCTCGGATGCTGTCTGTGTAGTCGACAAGCTCACCTACGCAGGCAATCTGGAAAATCTTGCTCCGGTCGCAAAATCCGACCGGTTCAGGTTCGAGAAGGTCGACATCTGCGACCGTAACGAGCTCGACCGCGTGTTTGCCGAGTTCAAACCGACGCACGTGATGCACCTCGCCGCGGAGAGCCATGTGGACCGTTCGATCGACGGCCCGGGCGAGTTCATCCAGACGAACATCGTAGGCACATATACCCTGCTGGAAGCGGCGCGGAAATACTATCACGGGCTTGATGACGAGTCGAAAGTCAAGTTCAAGTTCCACCACATATCCACGGACGAAGTCTACGGCGACCTGAACGGTCCCGACGATTTCTTCCGAGAAAACACACCGTATGCGCCGAGTTCGCCGTACAGCGCCAGCAAGGCATCCAGTGACCACCTGGTCCGCGCGTGGAAACGCACGTTCGGGCTTCCGACCGTGGTCACGAACTGCTCGAATAACTACGTGCCGTACCATTTCCCGGAGAAGCTCATCCCGCTGGTCATCCTGCACGCACTGGACGGCAAGGAGCTTCCTGTTTACGGGGAGGGGCTTCAGATTCGAGACTGGCTGTATGTAGAGGATCATGCACGCGCCCTCTATCTGGTCGCGACGCAGGGCGTCCCCGGCGAGACGTACAACATCGGCGGGCACAACGAGAAGAAGAACATCGAGGTTGTGAAGACGATCTGCGCGCTGCTTGACGAACTCAGACCGCGCGCCGACGGCAAATCCTACGCCGAGCAGATCGTCCACGTGAAGGACCGTCCCGGCCACGATCTGCGTTATGCGATCGACCCGTCGAAGATCGCGCGCGAACTCGGCTGGAAGCCGCAGGAAACATTCGAAAGCGGCATCCGCAAAACCGTGCTGTGGTATCTGGAACACCGGAACGACTGGTGTGCGCACGTGCTGAACGGATCATACAAAATGGAACGGCTTGGAATCGGAGACTGAATCATTGAAAGGTATCGTACTTGCAGGCGGCGCAGGAACCCGCCTCCTTCCCATTACTCGCGGAGT
>CACZRJ010000285.1 GCA_902783535.1 uncultured Ruminococcus sp.
CTGGCCATCCGTTTCATCTGATCCAGGATAAACTGCTTTCCTTTTTTCTCTCCCATCAGCGGGATTCGATCCGTGATCCGCTTGTCATCGCAGATCGAAAGAAACACTTTGTACAGATTATATTCGACCAGATGACAGGTCAGATTCTGATCTGTCACCAGCATGTCCGTAAAATGACGGACAGTCATTTCTTCTTTCGGATCGTAACAGAAGATCCGGATGTTGACTTCATTACTTAAACCCCTGCCTTCCAGGAATTCCGGCTCCTGGATCAACGCCTTCAAACTATCAAGGCGTTCTGTTAAATCGCTCATTCCCTGTACCTCTCAATGAAAACAATTGAATGCCGGCAGTGCCCGGTTGTCATGATGATCTCGAATAGCCTGTTCCAGGATGGGATGAATCCAGACCGGATTGATCCCGTCAGATTTGATGGTATCCAGATACTCGTTTTCAACCAGAATCTTTATCAGAATCTGGCGAAGTCTGCTGACAGTCTGTTCACTCCATCCGGCCACATAGTCGTCCTGTTCCTGAAGCTGCAGGAAAAACACGTTGACATCCTTCTGTCCAAAGGAACTGTCCTTCATCCGGTACTTCTCTCCGATGACCGTGATCATAAAATCCCATACCAGCCGATACTGTTTCATCATGGCATACAAACAGATCTGTTTCGCTGTTCCTGCCGGCTGTGTGACGATAGCCCGGATTAATCCTTCATCCTGCAGGGCTTTCAGACGTTTTATACAGGTTTTTGCCATCTGGGCGATTGTTTTTTCCGTCGGGTACTGAAAAAGGTTTTCTTTTACGATCCGTTCAATGATTTCTTTATCTTCCAGCCCCCTGTCGAGCAGTTCTGCTGTCATGCGCATCTCATAGAACAAGAATTGTTCCCGTGTGATCTGAGCGGAACCTCTGTAGGGGCTTGTATACAGCTGTGCCATTTTCATCTCCATGATAAAGAAGAAACTCACAGGAATGTTTCATCTTCATTCCTATCATATATTTAAATTATACACGCAGACAAAACAGATTTAAAGAATTTCGCAAATTGGCAAGCAATGCATTTGTATTACAAATGCGATTTTCGCCGATTTATCCCTCCGGTCCAATCCGCAAAAACTGCTTGTTGGGGACAGCCCCAAACCCCGTCGATTGCCAGCAGAGCTGTCAGGCCGCGCGTCGAAAACCGACGCTGAAGGACATTCGTCCCAATGAAAAAAAGAAGGCAAGGCGGAAGCGGAGGTTTCCGCTTTTTGCCTTGCCGAAGTCTCATAGAAATCACAATTCCTTTCGCTGCCGCTTCACCTGTTCCCGTTCTTTTTTCAAATCCTGTCCATAGAACCGTTCCACATTTTCCCGCGTCACCAGATAAACCTTCATGTCCTGTTTCGCTTTTCGGTAGCCTTTGTACGCTTCTTTTTTCTTCGCAATCAATGCTGCATATTCCTCACGAAGTTTCCTGATCGATGGCAGCTTCTTACTGCCTGTTGATCGAAACGCATCCTTCGCCGCCTGATAAAGTATGATCTCCGCGCGATGTGCTTCATAGTATTTTGGGCTGTATCCGGATTTCCGATAAGCTTGATAAACGCTTTTGGTCTTCGCAAAATTCTGGATGTGTTTCTGCAAATCCAGGTTCGCTGCCATCTGGATTTCCGCCGTTTTGATCTGATCGTTGAGCTTCTGAAAACGGGAAACGGCCTCCTCTGTTTTCTCATACAGATCCTCAAAACTTTCAATCTGATGATCCCTCATGAACAGAAACGTCTCGGACATCTGCTTCAGATTATAGACTTTCGCCCAGCGTTCATAACCGGCTCCTTTTCCTCCCTGCTGAATCCGCTTCTGAATGTCAATCAGCAGATTGAACTGTCGTTTCTCATGAATCTGACCGCTCCGATCTTGCTTTCCAGCAATTCGATCACGC
Organism: uncultured Ruminococcus sp.; assembly: GCA_902783535.1. Taxonomy (GTDB): domain Bacteria; phylum Bacillota; class Clostridia; order Oscillospirales; family CAG-382; genus Coliplasma. The sequence continues at coordinate 1,931 of CACZRJ010000285.1, forward strand.
ACATCGGCTTCGGTATAACCTTCCCCCAGAGAACGGAGACGGATGAACCGCTGTTGTCCGTTTCCCCGAACCGATATCTGCTTTCCCTGCTTGATTTCGTAACCGGCTCCTTCCATCATTCTGAGAAAATCCTCAAAGTTCTCTGGCTTTTCTCTCAGGATTCGGTCAATATCCTCGCAGATCTTTCCGCGAAATGTCGGATTCTTCGGATAAACGGTCTTCCCCCTTTTTTTCCGTTCCTGATCCGAATCAATAACCGATAAGCCGTGTTCGAGGCAAATCCGGTCACTGATATGCTGCAAAACCTTCGTGGACCAGTACATGTTCCGGAACTTTTTCCGGCAATCCAAGGATGTGGAATTCACAATCACATGATTATGAACGTGAGGCCGGTCCGTATGGGTTGCGACGATAAACGCGTGTGCTCCTTTTGTAAATGCCATTGCAAGCTCATAACCGATCTGATTTGCTTCCTCGGCACTGACCTCACCGGGCTTGAAGGATTGCCGGATCTGATACGCGATTACATCACTTTTTTGTTCCCTGCCAGTATAATGTTTATATTGACGTTTCGATAGTAAAAATTCTTCATCACAGGTCATTGGATCACATTCATATGCTGTTACCAGATTTCCTTTTTCTGTTTTCTGCGGATTCTGCGCATAGTCTGTTCGGTCTTTCAGCGATTTCGCCAGTGTTTTTCCTTTGCCTACATGCATGGGAATCAACCGGGTTGTAGCCACCGTTCTGCCTCCTTTTCAAATAATAC
>CACZRJ010000286.1 GCA_902783535.1 uncultured Ruminococcus sp.
CACAACGCTCCTTCTGGGCGTTGATGACAGCAGGCTTGATGAAGCGATCAGGGTGATCGAATCGGTATGCAAAAGCCGTAAACAGATATCAGCAGCGTCTTCGTCAATGGTCGGAGGAATGACTCACGGAGAATACGCTTCATTTCCGATCGAAGTTACAGTCGGCGGAGCAACACTGTTTGTGCTGAGCGTAGATCAGTTCATGAAGGTATAATGATTCTCTTATGATCAGTTTCAGTGATTTTCTTCCGCAGGGAGCGGAAATCGGAGCCATTCGCGAACAGATCAGAAAAAAGCGGCTTGTCCATGCGCTTCTGATCACGGGCGAACCGGGCACCGGGAAAAAGACGCTTGCATCGCTTTTGTCCAATGCATTGATGTGTAAAGATAACAGCGATATCCCATGCGGTGTCTGTACCGGATGCAGACTTGCTTCATCAGGAGAACATCCCGATATTGTCGTAATCGAAAAAGGGAAACCGTTATCTGCGGAAACCACGAAAGGCCGGTCCGCGATTCCGGTCGACGACATCCGGGAAGTAATACGCATATGCAGCCAGTATCCTTTTGAAGGCGGAAACCGGGCGGTTATCATTTACGACGCTGAAAACATGACGGCTCAGGCGCAGAACTGTTTGCTGAAAATTCTGGAAGAGCCTCCTCAGAATACGTATTTCTTCCTGACTTCGTCCCATCCGGACCAGCTGCTAACCACGGTCAGAAGCAGATGCAGGCCGGTTAAGCTTGTTCCGTGGAACGTTTCATACATTGTGAAGATTCTCACGGATGCGGGCGCTGATCCCGAAAAAGCCCGGAAAGCGGCTTCTGTTTCTTCCGGATCTATCGGAAATGCCCTTCGCCTTTTATCAGACGATGAATACTGGGAGACGCGTGAATCCGTAATGAATTCCTTTTTTCGCAATGCAAAACGAAGCGAGGTTCTTACGATATCGACCGGGTGGAAAGACAGGAAGAATGATTCAGACATGCTGTTCAGCATTCTGGAAGATGATCTTCACCGACTTGCTTCCCATCGTTTTGACCGGCCTGAAAACGACGACATCTCAGAGTTTCCCGATTCCTGGCAGCGCTTTGCAGACAAAGCTCCGCCGGAGCGCTTTACGGGATTGAACGACAGAATATCAGAAGCCAGGAAGCAGACTTCTTTCAATGTGAATTTTCAGGCAATTATCGAGCAGTTGCTTCTGGCATTTATAGGAGAACATGATTTATGGGTAAACTAATCGGAGTCCAGTTTCAGAAAAACGGAAAACTGTATTATTTTGACGCGAACGGGTACGACGTGAAACCGGGATATTATGTAATTGTGGACACTGCACGGGGACACGATCTTGGCGAAGTGGCCATGGGTCCCCGTGAAATCGACGAGGAAACCTGGAAAAACCCGCTGAAAAAAACCATTCGTATCGCGACTGAGCAGGATGTGCAGCATGGTATTGATAACCGTGAAAAAGAAAAAGAAGCTTTCTCCGTCTGTCAGAAAAAGATCGCGGAACATAAACTGGAAATGAAACTTGTGTCTGTTGAATACGCTTTCGACAACAGTAAAATTCTTTTCTTCTTTACCGCAAACGGCCGGGTTGATTTCCGTTCACTGGTCAAAGACCTTGCTTCTGTTTTCAAAATGAGAATTGAACTGCGGCAGATCGGCGTCAGGGATGAGGCGAAGATGCTCGGAGGACTCGGTCCGTGCGGCCGTCCTATCTGCTGCGGAACCTTTCTTGACCAGTTCCAGCCTGTTTCGATTAAAATGGCCAAAGAACAGAATCTGTCCATGAATCCGACGAAGATCAGCGGGGTATGCGGAAGATTGATGTGCTGTCTGAAATATGAACAGGAACATTATGAAATGACGCGAAAAAAAATGCCGAAAGTCGGCAGGGAAGTAATTACTCCTGACGGAAGCGGTACTGTCTCTGATCTGAATATTGTTAAAGAAACTGTTTTTGTACGTATGATGAACGGCGATACAAGCGAAATCAAAGAATATCCGCTGGAAGATATCAGCAGGCTGCAGGAGAACAGTCTTCACCAGGACCAGGACTCAGGCAGAAAGAACGGTCCGGTGGAAAACAGGCCTGATCCGGACGGGGAACAAACCCCGGAAATCAAATCGGAAGATGATGAGTTTCCGTATTCTGATTCAATACGGTACGATTCCGATCCATCTGATCAGAAAGATGACAGACCGGCGGCAAAAGGCAAGGAAAACAACAGAAACCGGCATAAAAAGGCAGCACTTGGAAAACCTGTAAAACGGGAGAACCCAAACCGAAAGGATCAGTCTTCCGCACCGATTCCGGATCAGACGCAAAAGGAAACCAAACAGCAGGATCCTTCCCCTGCATCTTCATCCGCATCAAAGAACAATTGGGCCGACGCACTTGAAAAGGCAATCCAGGCAATCGGACAGGATAAATGAGATATTGCTTTTGTCTTTTTTCGATGCTATAATTTTACTACTATCTCACGTGCTGAACGTGATCATTATGAGGAGGTAAAAATCCAATGGCTTACAAGATTTCTGAAGAATGCATCAGCTGTGGCGCCTGTGCCGC